>JBOFLR010000376.1:0-3145 GCA_051657965.1 Dermatophilaceae bacterium | reverse complement strand
CGCACGGCGAGCAGGTGGAACACGAGGTCGTAGTGGTCGCGCTCGAGCGGCCCGGTGGGCGGCAGGATGACGTGCGCGTGCCGGGTGGTCTCGTTGACGAAGAAGTCGACGGCGACGTAGGCGTCGAGGGTGCCCATCGCACGATCGAGCAGCTGCCCGCCGGGCGTGGACGACACCGGGTTGCCCGCGATCGTGAGCAACCCGCGCACCCGGCCCCTCCCCGGCGTGGCGATCTCCTCGGCGAGCGTCGCCACCGGGAACTCGCCGCCGAAGCCGGGCAGGCCGCGAACCCGGGTGCGCCGCCGCCCGGCGCCACCCGGACCGACCAGACCGCGCCCCACGACGTCGACCGCCGGGGTCGTGAACATCGCCCCGCCCGGACGGTCGAGGTTGCCGGTGAGGATGTTCAGCACCTGGATCGCCCACTGGCACACCACGCCGTGCGCCTGGATGGACACGCCGATCCGCCCGTGCACCACCGCTGCCGGCGAGGCGGCGAGGTCCCGCGCGAGCCGGCGCACGTCATCCGCGGGGATGCCGGTGCGGCGCTCGGCCAGCTCGGGCGTGAACTCCGACACCGCGGCGGCCACCGGGCCGAGCCCGCGGACCCACGCGGCCGGCCGGGCCGAGCCGGTCACGAGCAGCTCGCGCACCAGCGCGAGGAGCAGGTACGCGTCACCGCCCGGGCGGATGAAGTGGTGCTCGTCGGCGACCTTCGCCGTCTCGGTACGCCGTGGGTCGACGACGATGAGCCGGCCTCCGCGAGAACGCAGGTCGCGTCGCCGCTGCGGGAAGTCGGGCACCGTCCACATCGAGCCGTTGGACGCCATCGGGTTGTGGCCGAGGAGCACGAGGAGGTCGGTGCGGTCGATGTCGGGCACCGGCAGGAGGAGCTGGTGGCCGTACAGCGCATGTGCCACGACATGGTGCGGCAGCTGGTCGACCGACGTAGCCGAGTACCGGCTGCGGGTGCGCAGCAGGCGGAGCAGCGCCGGATGGTGGGTCATGGCGCCGAGGCTGTGCACGTTGGGGTTGCCGAGGTACACCGCGAGGGCGTCGTCGCCGTGCGCCTGCTGCACCTCGACGAGCAGCCGCGCCGCGGTGGCGACACCCTCCTCCCAGGTGACCTCACGCCATCCGGCACCGTCCCGGACGACCGGACGGCGCAACCGGTCGGGGTCGGCGTGCAGGTCGGGCAGTGCCAGCGCCTTCGGACAGACGTGGCCGCGCGAGAGCGGGTCGGCGGCATTGCCGCGGATGGAGGCGACGGCACCGTCATCCCCTACCTGCACCGCGAGCCCGCACATCGCCTCGCAGAGCGTGCAGGTGAGGTGGCGGACCCGCCCGGCGGATGACGCCCCGCCGGCCTGCGGTGCGTCATCCGCCTCGCGGTGCGACGGCGTGGTGACGCGAGGGTCCATGTCGGTCCTGTCCGTGATCCGAGGTGCCGAACGGGCGGAGCCGGACGCCGACGACGACACCGGTCGCACCCGGTGGAGCCGGGCCTCCTCCCGATGGTGCCAGACCGACGACGTCAGAGGGAGCCGCGACGCCAGGGTCCGGTGATGGCGACGGTGATGCCGGGGCTCTGCAGGTTCGCGAACAGCCATCGGCCCCGCTTCGGCTCGAACACCGAGCCGCACCACTCAGAGCCGGAGTAGTCGCCGGGAGCCACGCTCTTGCCGGCGACGCCACCTGCAGGGATCACGGCCTGGTTCAGCGCGAACGGGAAGATCTCGCCGGTCCGGGTGAGCCCGTGGAGGTACTCGCCGCTGTCGCCGTCCTCGCAGAGCACGATGCCGCCGCGCGGGCTGACGCAGATGTTGTCGGGGTTGTTCAGCACCGCCGCGTCGGGCGAGGCGAAGAGCACGCGCATCCTCTCGGTCGCCGGGTCGTACTCGAAGACCTGCCCCTGACCGTTCGGCCCGCCATTGGTCGACACGACGTAGGCGCGGTCGTTGCCCCACCAGGCGCCCTCGAGCCTGCGGAACACGGCCGCTCCCTTTGCCGCGCCCTGCTCCGCCGGCCGGGTCTCGCCGGGTGCGTAGTCGGGATTGTCGATGGTGACCCAGGACGTGCGGTACCTGGTGTCGGTGCCGTCGGCGTAGGTGGAGTAGGACGAGCCGTCCGGGGTCGTCACGACGAGCATCTGCAGCTCGCCGCCGGCCGCGAGGTCACGCCGCCGGTTCGGCAGGTAGCGGTAGAAGCCCGACGGGGTGGCGTCCTCGGTGAGGTAGACGATGTCGGTACGCGGGTCGACGCACACGGCCTCGTGGCTGAACCGGCCCATCTGGCGCAGCGGCCGGCCAGTGGAGCGCCCGTTCTCGGGTACCTCGAAGACGTAGCCGTGCCGCGTGCCGTCCGGCCCGACGTCGGTGGTCTCCTCGCAGCTGAGCCAGGTGTGCCATGGAGTCGGGCCGCCGGCACAGTTGCGGATGGTGCCGGCGAGGCTGGGCGTCGTGCCGAGGAACCGACCGGCATCCGGGTCGAACACCAGGGTGGTCGTCCCGCCGGGGGCCGCGCGGTCGTAGGCGGGGGTGCCGGCGATCGCGCCGGTGTACCCGCCCAGCTCGTGGTTGCGCACGATCGAGATGGTGCCGTCGGACCGCCGGAAGGCGGCCATGCCGTCGTGGGCCCCCGGGGTGGGGCGCCCGTCGTCCATGAGGTCGCCGGTCCAGCCGTACGAGACGTACTCGAAACCCTTGGGGAGACGCAGCAACGCCAGACCGGTCGCGTCGTCACGCACCGGGGACAGCGGGCCGTAGTCGGGACTGAACGGTGCCCTCGCCATCGGCGCGGCGCCGGCGGTGCGGGCACCGAGCGCCTGCAACGGGCCGAGTGCCGCGAGCGTGGCGATACCTCCCGCGAGGGCGCTGCGCCGGTCGATGGCTGGCCGTATCGGGCTGTGGTCCTGCAGGTCGGTCATGATGCCTCCGGCATCCTCGAGGTGGCCGCGCCCGGACCGGGGCGGTGACTCCAGCCCATCGGTCGCCGGTGCATGGCGGATGACGCCGGGGTGGCCGTGGCACGACCATCGGGTCAGCGCCGGCGGACCACCGCGGACGACCCGGCCCCTCGACGCTCGCCCGAGCCATCGGGACGGACGAGGATGCTGCGCAGAGCCGGCCCGACCGGCGGGCGGGCG
>JBOFLR010000375.1:0-1703 GCA_051657965.1 Dermatophilaceae bacterium | reverse complement strand
GGTTCGGTGTAGTCGCCCTACTGCTGGACGATGGCTTCGAACGCACTCGCACGTGGCTTGACGGGGTCGTTCTGAGAGAGACGTTAACGACGGCACCGGGGGCTGTGTGCTTTCGCTACGACAAAGTTTCTACGGGCCGGTGCCGGCCCGCCGACGTTGCCCGGCGGTCTGCGTCTACACCGGCTCGGCCCCCCGTGTAAGCGGGTTGCAGATGCACGCGCGGGCTCGGGCGGATCACCGGTGTGGATCGCCGGTTGCCGCTCCACCTCTCGGGTATGGCACCAGGACAACGTCGTTCGCTCCTGAAGGGATCTTTCCGATGTCGACTCCCGACCAGACCGGCCACGGTGTCGTGCTCGTCACCGGCGCCTCGAGCGGCATCGGGCGGGCGACCGCGCACGAGCTGGCGTCGCGCGGGCACCCACTGGTCCTGGTCTCTCGTTCACAGGAGACGCTCGACGAGGTCGCGCTGGAGTGCGCCGTGCTCGGTGGTCGCTCGGTGGCGTACGCGGCCGACGTCACCGACGGGGATGCCGTGGAGCGCGCCGCCGCAGCCGCCGTCGCCGAGTTCGGCCGGCTCGACGCCGTGGTCCACGCGGCCGCGGTGATCAGCTACGGCCGTTTCGAGGACCTGCCACCAGAGCATTTCGACGCGGTGGTGCGCACCAACCTGCTCGGCACCGGGAACGTCACACGCACGGCGCTGCAGCAGTTCCGGGAGCAGGGTGGTGGCCGGCTCGTGGTCGTCGGCTCGCTGCTCGGTGAGATCTCGGCGCCGTTCATGAGCAGCTACGTGACGTCGAAGTGGGGCGTGCACGGCCTGGTGCGCTGCATCCAGGCCGAGGTGCGCCACGAGCCCGGCGTCGACGTCACCTTGGTGGCGCCCGGCGCCGTCGACACCCCGATCTACCGCCAGGCCGGCACGGTGCTCGGCCGCCACGGCAGCCCGCCGCCGCCCGTCATCCGGCCGGAGACGGTCGCGCGGCGCATCGTCAGGGCCCTGGACCGGCCGAAGCGGCAGGTCGACGTCGGGCCGGTGAACCGGCTGCTGGTGAACGCGTTCCGGCTGCTGCCGGTGGTGCACGACGCGGTCGCCGCGCCAGCCATGCGCCGCCTCGGACTGTCGCGGCACGACGGCGTGTCGCCTACTCCTGGAAACGTGTTCGAGCCGGTACCCGCGGGCAACGCCGTTCGCCCTCGCGAGGATGCCGGCCGGACCGCGAGGAGCGTGCAGGGGTGAGCCTGCCCATCGCACTCACCGAGTGGTGGCGGATGCCGGTGCGCCGGGTCGTCCAGGCGCCGGCCGCTGCCGTGTGGGAGGTGCTGGCCGACGGCTGGCAGTACGCCACCTGGGTGGTCGGCGCGGCACGGGTCCGCGAGGTCGACCGGGAGTGGCCTGCCCCGGGTGCGCGGGTGCACCACAGCTTCGGTCTCTGGCCGCTGACCATCTCCGACTCGACCCGGGTCGAGGCCTCCGTCCCCGAGCGGCGGCTGGTGCTCACCGCCCGAGGCTGGCCGGCGGGCGAGGCGCGCATCGTCATCCGGCTCGACCCGGTCGACGAGCGTGCGTGCGAGGTGACGATCGAGGAGGACGCGTCGAGCGGTCCCGGGCTGCTGGTGCCGATGCCGGTGCGTCAGGCCGCGATCGTGCCCCGCAACCACGAGACGCTGCGCCGCCTCGCACTGTTGGCCGAGGGCCGGCA
>JBOFLR010000374.1:0-1599 GCA_051657965.1 Dermatophilaceae bacterium | reverse complement strand
GGGATCTCGATGCTGTCGGTGCCCTCGATGAGCGGGATGACCTCGACGGCGGCGAAGCTGGTCTGGCGCCGGCCCTGGTTGTCGAACGGGCTGATCCGCACGAGGCGGTGGGTGCCGCCCTCGACCGAGAGGTTGCCGTACGCGTAGGGCACGTCGACCTCGAAGGTCGCCGACTTGAGGCCGGCCTCCTCGGCGTAGGAGGTGTCCAGCACCTTCGTCGGGTAGCCGTGCCGCTCGGCCCAGCGCAGATACATGCGGAGCAGCATCTCGGCGAAGTCGGCGGCGTCGACGCCCCCGGCGCCGGACCGGATGGTGACCACGGCCTCGCGGGCGTCGTACTCACCGGAGAGCAGGGTGCGCACCTCGAGCTCACCGACCGCCGTGCGCACCGCCTCCAGCTCGCGCTCGGCCTCGGCGATGGTGTCGGCGTCGTTCTCCTCGGCACCCATCTGGGCGAGCACCTCGAGATCGTCGATGCGGGCGTCCATGCCGGTGACCCGGTCGTGCTCGGCCTTGGCGCGGGACAGGCCCGAGGTCACCTGCTGGGCGCGCTCCTGGTCGTTCCAGAGGCCGGGGTCGGCCGCCTGCTGTTCGAGCTCGGCGATCTGCTGCTCGAGGCGGGCGAGGTCGGTGACCTCCCGTACCGACGCCATCGTCGTGCGGAGGTCCTTGATCTCGCTGAGGATGTCGACGGCCACAAGGGTCGAGCCTACGCGAGCGCCGGATGACGCCTGCACGCCTCGGAACGCCGCTCGGTGATGTAGCGTTACATCATGTTGCGTACGCAGATCTCGCTCACCGAGGACGAACGGCGTGCCCTCGATGCAGCCGCCCGACGCACCGGCCGGTCCATCTCCTCCCTCATCCGTGAGGCGGTGGATGCCGCCTACGGCACCCAGCGCACGCCCGAACAGGATCTCGTCGCGATGCGTCGAGCCTTCGGATCGTGGCAGGACCGCGATGACGACAGCGCCGCCTGGGTCGAGCAGCTGCGCTCGGGGTCGCGGCTCCGGCCCACCCGATGACCGCACTGGTCGACACGTCGGTTCTGATCGACTATCTGCGGGGCCGGGAGGAGGCCGCTGTCGTCCTGGAGGCCGAACGCTCGTCCGGTCCACTGCGAGCGAGCGAGATCACCCGTCTCGAGGTGCTCGCCGGGATGCGACCCGCCGAGGAGAACGCGACGCGGTCGTTGCTGTCGGTGCTCGAGTGGCACCCGGTCGACACCCCGATCGCCGAGACCGCCGGCGCGCTCGGCCGCGAGTGGTTGCCGAGCCACCACACGATCGACGGCGCCGACCTGGCGATCGCCGCCACCGTCATCCGGACCGGGTCGCGGCTGCTGACTCGCAACGTGCGGCACTTCCCCATGTTCCCGGGTCTGCGGGCGCCGTACTGAGCTCGGCCGGCCGTGCGTGTCAGGGGTCGACGTCGGCCCGGGCGCGGGACTCGACGGAGATCGTGATCTCGCCACCCAGCTGGTCGAGCAGAGAACCGATGAGCGGCACACTGACCTTTGCGGAGAGGCCGACCACCGCGGTCTGGCCGTCCGGCGTGCCGGTGGCAGGCGTGAGCCGCCACTCGGTGACGCGCGACGGT
>JBOFLR010000373.1:0-1876 GCA_051657965.1 Dermatophilaceae bacterium | reverse complement strand
GGTCGAGTGACGAGGCCCGGTGGACCGTCGAGGTCGAGCGCACCGACACCGGGGAGCGGCTGACCATCACCACCTGGTGGCTGGTCGGCGCCACGGGCTACTACCGCTACGACGAGGGCTACACACCCGCCTTCCCCGGGCTCGAGCAGTACCGCGGCCGGCTGGTGCACCCGCAGCACTGGCCCGACGAGCTCGACTGCACCGGCAAGCGCGTCGTCGTCATCGGCAGCGGAGCCACCGCGATCACGCTCGTGCCGGCGCTGGCCGACAAGGCCGCCCACGTGACCATGCTGCAGCGCACTCCCAGCTACGTGCTCTCGCTGCCCCGCCGCGACGTCGTCGCGCGTGCGCTCACCCGAACCCTCGGCGCCGAGCGCGCGCACCGGGCGGTGCGACGCAAGAACATCATCGGCCAGTGGGCGTCGTACTCCTTGATGCAGCGCTTCCCGCGGCAGGCGCGACGCGTCATCCGGTACCTCAACCGGCGGGCACTGCCCGACGGGTACGACGTCGACACCCACTTCAACCCGCCGTACCGGCCGTGGGACCAGCGGCTGTGCGTGGTGCCCGACAACGACTTGTTCCAGGCGATCTCGGCGGGCCGGGCCTCGGTGGTCACGGACACCGTCTCGACGTTCACCGAAGGCGGGGTCCGGCTGACGAGTGGCGCCGAGCTCGAGGCCGACGTCGTCGTCACGGCCACCGGCTTCACGCTGCGGCCGTTCGGCGGTATCGGCACGACCGTCGACGGCGTCGACCTGGAGCCGGCGTCGCTCGTCGCGTTCAAGGGGATGATGATGTCGGGCCTGCCGAACTTCGCCTTCTTCATCGGCTACACCAACGCCTCGTGGACCCTCAAGGTGACCCTCGTGGCCGAGCACCTGTGCCGCCTCATCCGCTACATGCGCGACCACGGCCACACGTCGGTGGTCGCCCGTGCACCCGAGGGCATCGCCACCCGGCCGCTCATCGACTTCGGCGCCGGCTACGTGCAACGCACCCTCGACGAACTGCCCCGGCAGGGCCCGGCCTGGCCGTGGGAGATGTCCTGGAGCTACCTCGCCGACGAGAAGCGCATGCGCCGCGGCCCGGTCGACGAACCCGAGCTCGAGTTCGGGGATGCCGACCAGGCCATCGCCGCCGCGACCCCGGACCACCGATGACCGCGACCGGAACCGGCATCCGCCGGGCACTCCACGACGGCGAGGAGATCGTGCTGCCGCGTTGGCAGATGTGGGTGGCACTCCGGGCCGAGGAGACCGCCGGGGTGATGACCCTCGTCGACAACGTCATGCAGCCCGGCCACCTCGGGCCGCCGCAGCACGTGCACGACGGTCACGACGAGGCGTTCCTCCTCACCAGCGGCCGGCTCCGGTTCCGTATCGGCGACGAGTTCGTCACCGGCGAGCCGGGACAGGTCGTCTATGCCGGGCGTGGGCTCGCCCACGGCTTCGCCAACCCGTTCGACGAGCCGGCCACCTGGGTGCTGGCGCTCACGCCATCGGGCTACGAACGCTACTTCCGTGCGCTCGCGGCGGTGTACGCCGACCGTGGCGAGCTGCCCGTCGGCGAGGAGCTGGCCGAGCTGATGGCCGAGCAGTCCACCCGGACGGTCGAGGTGCGCACCGACTCCGGGCACCCCTGAGGCGCGTTCCGTGGGTTGTCCCCGGCCTGCCGACAGGGAATGCACGCCCAGCGGCCTGACCTGCGCGCTGTGCTGTGGTCCACCGGCAGCAGGCCACCGGCAGTTTCCCTGTCCGGCGGCTCGCGGCGGTCGACCCGCAGAATGCGCCTGAGCCGGCGGTCGAAGTCCGACAGGGGTCGCACAGGCCACTCCACGATGCCGCCGAGCTGCGGCTTCGAGGATGACGGCATG
>JBOFLR010000372.1:0-2330 GCA_051657965.1 Dermatophilaceae bacterium | reverse complement strand
ACCACGAGGAGCTGAACCTCGGCTGGGTCGCTCGCTACACGTCATCCGAGAACGGCGAGCACGTGCAGCTCGTCACCCGCGACGCCACCGCGCCCGAGGACGCGGCGATGACCGTCAAGGTCGACGATGTCGATGCCGCCTACGACGGCGCTCGGGCTCGTGGATACGAGATCGTGCACCCGCTGACGGACGAGCCGTGGGGCATCCGGCGGTTCCTCGTGCGCGTGCCCGGCGGCCCGGTGGTCAACGTCGCCAGGCACCGCGAGTGATCCGGGCAGCTTGAGGTCTGCGCTCGCGACCAGCCCCGCACGAGCACCGGAGGTCAGCGTGATCCCGTACGTCGATCTCGGCGGAGGTCGGCTCGTTCCCCTGAGCACCCGGCGACGAGCACGAAGAACACGAGCATCCCGGCACTGATCCACGCCGGGTAGACGAGCCCGCCGACCGGCGACGGCAGCCGACCCGCGACGAGGAGCGCCGCCACCACCAGGACGATCGGGGTGGCGAGCGCCGTCCATCGCGGGAGAGGGGCCCGGTCGCGGAATAGACCGACGGCCAGAGCCGCACTCACGACCGCCAGGGCGCCGAGCGACGCCACGCCGCCGAGCATCACGAGGTCGGTGGCATCCGCCAGCGGCGCCGCGGTCCGCGACCAGGTGGCCGCACCGGCCACTGCGGCTTGACGGTAGCCGAGCAGCAGCGGACCGAACGCGAAGTGCACGGCGACTCCGAAGACGGCGAACACCGTGACGGCCGCCCGCCCGACGGTACGCAACACGGCCGACCTCAGGTCGCCGACAAGCGTCGAGAGCCCGTACCGCTCGAGTACCCCGATGCCGACGACCCCGATCAGCGCGCCCCACCAGACGCGGCCGGTTCCCACATCGACGCCGTTCCAGAACGACGCCACCACCTCGGCATCCGCGAAGATCGGCGCTACCCCGACACCTTCCGCGAAATCGGCACCGGAGACCATGCGGCCGAGCATCAGCACATCGCCGATCCCGGTCAGCACGGCTCCAGCGACACCCCACCAGGCCGCCCTGTGGATGCGAGACCGTGTCGACCTGGGCGCGGTGGAGAGGTCAGTTATCTTTCCTGTCATGCGTACACCGTACGCATGACAGGACGGCGGATCCATCCCCTCGGGTAGATCGCTCGGTGCAGGTCGTGCCCGACTCGTGGGTAGGCGGTCGTCGGCGCCAGCTGACGCTTCGCTGGAGAGCCGGCCGTCAGTAGCCCGGGCGCGGAGCCGTGACGACGGCGTCGATGACGACCGCCAACCCAGCGCGGTAGACCTCAGCGGGCGAGCGGTAGCCGCCGGCGTCGGCAAGGGCGCGAACTCGCGGCAGCTCGGTTGTCATGAGCTCCTCCGCGAGAGCCCATCGCTCGGCACGATTCCGCTCTGCGCCAGGACGATTGGAGACGAGATGGCCCACGGTACAGCTCCACAGCACGCCGTAGACGCCGGCTGCCTCGGCGCCGGGTAAGCCCAGCTCGTCGAGCGCCGCGAGCACCTGCTCGACTACGCGCAGCCCGTGAGGTGCGAGCAGCTCGCCCTGCGTCAGGACATCGACCGCCCAAGGGTGCCGACCGAGCTGGTCGTGGAGGGCGAGGAAGGTCGCCGTGAGGCGCTCGCGTGGTGGGTCGGAGGCAGGTGGCAACCGGATGCCGCGGGCCACGTCGTCGAGCATGAGCAGCATCAGCTCCCGGCGATTCGCCACGTGCCGGTACAGAGACATCGGAGCGGTGCCGAGCTCGGTGGCCACCTGCCGCATCCCGAATCCCGCGACACCCCGACGGGCGACCACTCGAAGCCCGGCCGAGACCACCCGTTGCCGGCTGAGGGGCCGGCGCGCCGGGCGTCCTGACGTTGCCACGAACCCCACGGTAGGCGACGTGCTCGAGCTGCCGAGTGCTCGGGAACTGGTCGGAGACCAGGCGTGTCAGCCACCGGCGGAACGGCCGAGCACGCCGTCGCGGCCGCTCGGTCACTCCTCGATCGTCACGCGCACCGCGCGGGACCGGACCAGCGCCGTGCGCAGCACCTCGAGGCGTGGGTCCGGCAGGTCGTAGAGCTCGCGCGCAGGCAGGTCGCGGATGACGGTCAGCCGCCGGTCCTCGAGCACCGCCGTGACCAGCGCGCGGTCACCTCCGAGAACGAGGCCGCGCACGTCATCCGCGACACCGCTGCCGGATGACGAGGACACGCCGGAGAGCAGGATCCGCACCGCGACGCCGGCCGTCGCGCCGACCAGCTCGTCGGCCTGGTTGGCGCGGCGGCGGGCGAAACGCTGCTGGCTCCATCCGCCGGCCGCGGTGCGGGACTG
>JBOFLR010000371.1:0-2529 GCA_051657965.1 Dermatophilaceae bacterium | reverse complement strand
TCGCGCATCGGCACCAGCTTCGCGTCGGACTCGGCCACCTCGGCGTCGGGGTCGGAGCCGGCGACGATGCCGCATCCGGCGAACAGCCGCAGACGCGAGGGGGACTCGGCGTCGACAGCCCCGCACCGCAACGCGATGCCCCACTCGCCGTCGCCGTCGCGATCGACCCAGCCGACCGGCCCGGCGTAGCGCCCTCGGTCCAGGTGCTCGAGCTCGGCGATGACCGCGTCGGCGGCCGCGGTCGGCGTGCCGCACACCGCCGCCGAGGGATGCAGCGCCGCCGCGAGCGAGAGCGAGGACGTGTCGTCGGCGAGCACCCCGGCGACATCGGTGGCGAGATGCATCACGTTGGCCAGGTGCAGCACGAACGGCGCCTCGGGCACGTTCATCGACGAGCAGTGCGGAGCGAGCGCGTCGGCCACCGACCGCACGGCGTACTCGTGCTCCTCGAGGTCCTTGCTCGAGCGGGCCAGGGATGCGGCGAGCGCGAGGTCGTGTTCGTCGTCACCCGTGCGGCGGATGGTGCCTGCCAGCACCCGTGAGGTGACCAGGCCCTTCTCGCGGCGCACCAGCAACTCGGGTGTGGCGCCGACCAGGCCGTCGACGGCGAAGACCCAGGTGGTGTCGTACTGCTCGGCGAGCCGCGTGAGCAGCCATCGGATGTCGAGGACGTCGCCGCACGACACCTCGAGGTCACGCGCGAGCACGACCTTGTCGAGCCGCCCCTCGGTGATGCGCGCCACCGCTTCGGCGACCGCTCCGGCCCAGGCCGCCGGCGGCAGCGCACCGTCGGCGAACGCGACCTCGGCGGGTGCGCGCGGCGGCGACTGCCGGATCACCTCGACCCGGCCGGGCACCGCGGCCACCGACGCCTCGCTCCCGGCCGACACCGTCGTCAGCCAGGCACGGCCCCTCCGGAGCCCGATGACCACCTCGGGCACCACGAGCGAGCCCCCGGACGTCGATGCGGGGGAGTACGACACCGCGCCGAACGCCACCGGCCCGGTGCCGGGCAGGTCGACCTCGTCGCGCACGATCGAGGTCGCGACGAGCTCGTGCCACCAGTTCTCCAGTTCGCGAAATCGGTTCTCACCGAACGCGGTCGACGAGGCCACCCGCCCCCAGCCGACGAGGCCTTCGCCGCGCCGCACCCACGAGACCAGGTCGTGTGCCGGCCGCTCGGGAACGAGTGAGAGCAGGGACTCGGCGACGGCGGGGTCGAGCGGCACGGTGCGGGTGACGAGAGGGGCGCCGGCCGCTGCGTGCGGCCGGCCCCTCGCGGGTCGCGCGGGCAGCGAGGTCATCGACGTCGAGAATACGGGCCGCGTCGTCGCCGGCTTGCGACCGCCCCGGAGCCGGCAGACCGGCGGGGAGCCGGCAGGCCGCGCGCGAAGCCGGCAGACCGGCGGGGAGCCGGCCGACCACCGGGCCGCGGGCGACGGCTGGGATGATTCCCGTATGACCCGGGCCTCCCTCGACAAGGACCCACGCGACGTCGCGGTGATGTTCGACGGCGTGGCACGTCGGTACGACGTGACGAACGACGTGCTGTCGCTGGGTCAGGACCGGTTCTGGCGGCGCGCGGTGGTGCAGGCGTGCGCGGCGCTGCCCGGCGAGCGCGTGCTCGACATCGCGGCCGGCACCGGCACGAGCAGCGAGCCGTTCGCGGACTCGGGGGTCGACGTGGTTCCGGCCGACTTCTCGCTCGGCATGCTCCGCGTCGGGCGGCAGCGGCGGTCCGACCTCGCCTTCACCGCCGCCGACGCGTTGCGGCTGCCGTTCGCCGACGACTCCTTCGACGTGGTCACGATGAGCTTCGGCCTGCGCAACGTCGCCGACCCCGACGCCGCCCTGCGGGAATTCCAGCGGGTCACGGCGCCGGGCGGCCGCCTCGTCGTGTGCGAGTTCAGTCAGCCCGCGAACGCCACCTTCCGGCGCCTCTACACCGAGTACCTCATGCGCTCGCTCCCGGCCGTCGCGCGCCGGGTCAGCTCGAACCCCGAGTCGTACGTGTATCTCGCGGAGTCCATCCGTGCCTGGCCCGGCCAGCGCGCCCTGGCGACCCGGGTCGCGGCAGCCGGCTGGGAGCGGGTGCAGTGGCGCAACCTCTCGGCCGGCATCGTCGCCGTCCACCGCGCGCACAAGGCGGCCGACCGGGCCGGATGACGCCCGACCACCGGGCCGGATGACGCCCGACCACCGCGTCGGATGACGCCATGCGTGCTGGTTCGGCTTCGCACCGAGAGGTTCGGGTACGCGAAGGAAGCGTTCCCCGGCGGAGGTGAACCTGTCGGGTTCGGGGAGGGAAAGTCGATGCGTCGAGGCGTGGTGATGTCGAGGGTTAGGCCCACCTGAGTGCCATCGAGATCGAGTGCGGCGTACAGTCGGCGTGAACTCGTGAAGTTCTTCACAAGCACGACTTCAGCACCGTGGCTTCCCGAGCACCGACGTCCTACGCACACCGGAACGAGCACGACGAGGCACCGACGTTGACACGCCACCCGCACTCCACGCCGACACCGGCCGCCA
>JBOFLR010000370.1:0-2173 GCA_051657965.1 Dermatophilaceae bacterium | reverse complement strand
CGGTGGCCTTCGGCACGTTGACCGCGGTCGACACCGTGCGGATCCTCACCGGGTCGGATGGCGTCCTGCCCTCGAGCGTCTCCGCCACCCTGGTCCTGGCCTACGCCCTGTTCCGGTGGGGCTCCGGTCGGGAAGCCGCAACCGGCCTCGGCGTCATCCTGCTCTGGCTGGCCACCACCTTCGTCGCCAACCCGAGCACCTCGGCGGAGATGGTGGGCGGGTACGCGTTCTTCCTCTCCGCCGCCGCGCTCGGCGCCGCGATCCGCTATCGCTCGAGGGTCCACATCCGCGACATCGACGACGCCAAGGCCCGGGAACGCGAACAGCTCGCTCGTGAGCTCCACGACACCGTGGCCCACCACGTCTCGGGGATCGCCATCCAGGCTCAAGCGGGCCGTGCCGTCGCGGCCTCGCGCCCTGACCGTGCCGTCGAGGCCCTGGCCACCATCGAGGACGCGGCGACCCGGACGCTGACCGAGCTGCGCGCCATCGTCGGCGTGCTCCGTGCCCCGCAGGAGACCGAGTTCGCGCCCCAGCCCGGCGTGACCGAGGTCGGGCAGCTCGCCACCGGCGGCCGGACACGTCCCTGCGTCGAGGTGGTTCTCACCGGTGAGCTCGACGACCTCAGCCCCGCGGTCGGGGCCGCGATCTACCGCCTGGCCCAGGAGTCCGTCACCAACGCCCGACGGCACGCCCGCCACGCCACCCAGGTCACCGTGGCCGTCACGGGAGACGCCGACCGGGTACGGCTGACCGTCGACGACGACGGCTCCCCCGGCCCGACCAGCCGCCCGACCAGCCGCGCCCCGGCCGGCTACGGCCTGGTCGGGATGCGCGAGCGCGCCGCCCTGCTCGGTGGCACCTTCCACGCCGGCCCCGGCACCGGCCAGGGCTGGCGGGTCGAGGCGACCCTGCCCCGGACCGCGGCGCCACGATGAGCATCAGGGTCCTCGTCGCCGACGACCAGCCCATCGTGCGCACCGGCCTGACGATGCTCCTCGACGCCCAACCCGACATCGAGGTAGTCGGCGCCGCCGCCGACGGGCGAGAGGCCGTGCGCCTGGCGCTCCAGCTGCGCCCCGACGTCGGCCTGTTCGACATCCGGATGCCGCTCGTGGACGGCATCGAGGCCACCCGCCGACTGGCCGGCCCCGACGTCGCCGACCCCTTGCCGATCGTGGTCATCACCACCTTCGACCTCGACGAGTACGTCCACGGCGCGCTCAAGGCCGGCGCCCGCGGGTTCCTGCTCAAGGACGCCGGACCCGCCCTGCTCACCCAGGCCATCCACGCCGCCGCCGCCGGGGACGCGCTCATCGCACCCAGCGTGACCGTCCGACTCCTCGCCGCCTTCGCGCAGGCCCAGACCTCGCCGCCCCGACAGCCGATCGAGCCGCTCACGGCCCGCGAGGAGGAAGTCCTGCTGCCCGTCGCCCGAGGCCGCACCAACAGCGAGATCGCCGCCGAGCTCTTCGTCACCCAGAGCACCGTCAAGGCCCACCTCGCCAGCCTGATGAGGAAGCTCGGCGCCCGCAACCGCGTCGAGGTCGCCATGTGGGCCCACGAGACCGGCCGCACCTGAACCCCGCAAGGGTTCTGGCCTGCCCAACTGTCCGTCTCCACCGCTGACGACCAGCAGGCGCGCGCCACAGGGGCCGGATGACGTGAGAGTCGCCTCCTCGACGCGGTAGGCGTGGCGACCGAGCCGCGATAGATCGATCCGTCTACGGCACTTACCGTGGCCGTCATGACGGACACGACGACGATTCGCATCAGCCGGAACACCCACGCGCAAGTGACTCGACTGGCCGCGGAACGCCACGAGACGATCGACGAGACGGTGAGTCGGGCGATCCGCGCGCTCTGTCAGGACACCTTGGGCCGCGACCTCGCCACGGAGCTCGCCGCCGACGAGACCGCTTGGCTCGACGCTGACGCCCGGTGACGTCGTCGAGCTCGACCGCGAGGTACCGGCCGGCAGCGAGGCAGGACCGCGCCGGCCGGCGATCGTGGTGGCGGCTGCACGGGTCCTGCGGGGCGGCCCGAACGTCATCCAGATCGAGGCTGGATGACGGCCCGCCACGGCATGTCGCCGAGCGGTTCTAGTCGAGCAAGTGGAGGTACTTGCGGCGGGCCTTCACCGCGTGGATGACGAGTTGGTGGCCGCTGTCGA
>JBOFLR010000369.1:0-3385 GCA_051657965.1 Dermatophilaceae bacterium | reverse complement strand
AGCGCGATGATCGGCAGCATCAGCGGGTCGGCATAGGACGCACGCCAGCGCAGCACGACGTGGAGGGTGAGCGCCACGCCGAGGTAGCCGATGCCGAGTGCGGCCAGCCCGGGCGGCACGGTGCCGGTGGTGGCCAGGCCGAGACCGATATACGCGAACCCGACGATGCCGACCGCCCCGAGGAGGAGGACCAGCTCGACGTTGCGGCCACTACGGGGCGCGATGGAGGAGACGACACTCATGGCGACGGGGGGACGGTCGGAGTGGGCGTGCGGGCTGGGCCGGGCGAGGGTGACGGCCTGGGGGCGCGAGTCGGCGTGGCGGTGGATGAGGGCGTGGGACTGGCGGTGGGCGAGTCGGTGACGGCTGGTCCGCTGGGCGTGATGGGTGTGACCGTGGGCGTGCCCGTCGGAGGGGTCCAGGACTCCGGTACGGCGCGGCACTCCTCGCCGTTGCTGCGGGCCCATCGGCAGGCGTCGGCCTGCACCTGGAGCTCGGTGACCCGTTCGTCGGCCTCGGTGCGGCTTCCGACGTCGATGCCTTCGTCGAGGGTGGCGCTGTACGACGCGGGGAGGTCGTCGACATCGATCGCCGTGGCGTATTCGGGTGCCGACAACGTGACCGGCCCGAGCTGCTGGTCGACGCCCCGGAACACGGTGACGACCCCTGAGTCGGTGCCGAGGTAGTACTGCGTCTGTGACCATGCGTAGCTCGCGTAGGTGCCGCCCGCCACGATCACGCCGGCCACGATCGCCGCGGCCAGCAGCCGCAGCACGGTGCCTCGCCGCGAGCGCGGCCCCTCCTCGGCGAGCGCGACGCGCGCGTCATCCGCCGGGTCGGTGCTGTCCGCGCCGGTGGCGGCTCGGCTGAGGGCTGCTGCCTTCGCGGCCGGCGTCACCGGCATCGGCCGGGTGCCGTCGCCACGCACCGAGGCGGCCCCGACGATCTGCGGCTGGGTGGGTGGCGCCGTCGTGGTGGCGAGGTCGACGAGGTCGCCGACCACGACGGTGACGTTGTCGGGGGCGCCGGCGCGCAGGGCGAGCGCGACGAGGCGATCGGCGCACTCGCCAGGGTCGGTGATATCGGTGAGTACCTCGGCGACGGTGTCGCGGGCGACGTAGTCGGTGAGCCCGTCGGAGCAGATGAGGTACCGGTCGCCGGCCCGGCCCTGACGCACCACGAGGTCGGGCTCGTCGTCAGCCGCACCGGTGAGCACCCGGGTCACCAGCGAGCGCTGCGGGTGGGTGCTGGCCTCGTCGGCCGTGATGCGGCCCTCGTCGACGAGGTTCTGCACGAAGGAGTGGTCCCGGGTGATCTGGGTGACCTCCCCGTCGCGCACGAGGAAAGCACGGGAGTCGCCGATGTGGGCGAGCACCATGGTGTCGGCGGCCCGGAGCAGCGCGATGAGGGTGGTGCCCATGCCCTCGAGCTGGGCCTCGGCATCGATCTGCTGACCGATCTCGGTGTTTGCCGCGGTGATGCGGTCGAGCAGGGCCTGGCTGGCGTCGCGTCCACCGAACGACTCGCCGTCGAGCTCGACGAGGGCGGCGATCACCGTGGAGCTGGCGACGTCGCCGCCGGCGTGCCCGCCCATGCCGTCGGCCATGGCGAGCAGGTGCGGACCGGCGTAGCCGGAGTCCTCGTTGTTGGACCGGACCATGCCGACGTCGGATCGGGCCGCGTAGTGGAAGGCGAGAGACATCGGCTACCTCTGCAGCTCCAGCACCGTCTGCCCGATGCGCAGGATGCTGCCGGCGGCCACTTCTGACGGCGTGGTGAGGCGGGTTGCGCCGAGGAAGGTGCCATTGGTGGAGCGGAGGTCCTCGACCATCCAGCGGCCGTCGGCCTCCTCGTAGATGCGGGCGTGGCGGCCCGAGGCGTAGTCGTCGTCGAGCACGAGCGCGCACTCGGGGCTGCGGCCGATGAGGGTGCCGGCCGGTCGCAGCGGCAAGGTGGTGCCCGACAGCTGGCCGGCCGTGACGACCAGCCGGGTGGGCGCCTTGGCCGATGCGGCCCCGGCCCTACGTCTGCTGAGCCAGCCCTCACGGCGTGGTTCGGATGACGCCTCCCCCGTCGGGCTACCGCTGCCGCGGGCTCCGCTCTCGGCGCCGACGGTGGCCCGTCGACGCGGGGGCACGGGCACCCGCCGTTTGACGCGCGTGCCGTACAGATCGCCGCGGAGGACGCCGACGACGGCGAAGACGAACAGCCACAGCGCCACGAGCAGGCCCAGCCGGAGCACGGTGAGCGTGATCTCGCTCATCACCGCGCGCTCACCTCCGACCTGCCCGGTAGGTGATGGACGTTCGACCCACGGTGATGCGGTCACCGTCTTCGAGCCGCTCGCTGCTGATGCGCTCGCCGCCCACGAACGTGCCGTTGGTGGACCCGAGGTCGCGGATGGTGGCGACCGTGTGCGGGCCGTCGGTGGTGACCCGCAGCTCGCTGTGCCGCCGTGAGATGCCGGGGTCGTCGAGGATGATGTCGGCGCTGTCGTCGCGGCCGAGGATGGTGAGTGCCGACATCAGGGGGTAGCGCTCGCCGTCGACGTCGAGCCAGGGCCGGTCGGCGGGGTTGACCCGTGGTCGGCGCTGTGGGGCCGGGCGCTCGGGAGCGGGGTGCGCCCGTGTCGCCTCATCGTCATCCGCCGACTCGCCGGCTCCGCCCTCGGGGCGGGATGACGCGGTGCCGGCGAGCGGGGGTGCGCCCGGAGGCGGTGACGGCGAGGGCGCGGCATCCGCGGCGTGTCGTGACCGGGCGGTGCCGCCCTGCCCGGAAAGCGCGCGGTTCTGGCCGGTCATGCCGGTGGCGCGGGGGCGCGACGCCTTGGACGGGCGGAGTCGGAAGACGCCGGTCTCGAGGTCGTCGTGCTCTTCGAAGACGATGTCGATGGGCCCGGCGGGCTGGTACCGCTGACCGTCGCAGTGCTCCTCGGCGGCCGCCACGAGATCCATCTCGATGCTCTCGAGGTCGGGGGCGAGCCGGTCGAAGTCGTTGGACGAGAGCTCGATGGTGAACACGTTGGGCACGATCGCGCGGCCGCCGGAGCTGACCGCCCGGTCGTCCATGGCCCGACGGATGTGGCTGGCGATCTCGACCGGGTGCACGGCTGATTTGAGATGCCTGGCGAAGGTGCCCTGGACGGCGCGCTCGATTCCCGCCTCGAGGCGGTCGAAGAGACCCATGAGCACACCTCCTGCGCATGTCAGCGGGTTCGCACGGTAGCGGCGAACGATCGTCAGCGTATCCGCCGACCGTGGGCGCACCTACCTACCTGCGCTCACGCGTCCACGACAACCTCGACGGTCGTCCACGACAACCTCGACGGTGGAGGCGAGCACGCTGTCGGGTCGTGTCGTGTCGGTGACGCGAACCATAGCCATGA
>JBOFLR010000368.1:0-6074 GCA_051657965.1 Dermatophilaceae bacterium | reverse complement strand
CCGGAGCAGTCACCTTCGACCCGCTGCCCACCTTCACCGGCACCGCCACACCGGTCACCTACCGCGTCACCGACCAGGACGGCGTCACCGACACCGCCACCATCACCATCACCGTCACCCCGATCACCCCGAACGCCGTGGATGACGCCACCACCACACCGCAAGATGTGAACCGGGTCATCGACGTCCTGGCCAACGACACACCAGGCGACCCCTCCGCGCCGCTGGACCCCACCTCCGTGGTGTTCCCCACCACCGGCCAGCCCGCCGGCGCCACCATCTCCCCCGACGGGAAGACCCTCGCCGTCCCCGGCGAAGGCACCTACACCGTCGAGCCCACCACCGGCGTGGTCACCTTCGACCCCGCACCCACCTTCACCGGCGAAACCACCCCAGTCACCTACCGCGTCACCGACGACAACGGCACCCGCGACACCGCCACCCTCACCGTGGCCGTCTCCGGCCCACCGACCGCAGTGAACGACACCGGCACCACCCGGCAAGACACCGACGTCACCGTCAACCCGCTCACCAACGACACCCCCGGCTCGGGCGGCGGCGCACCGCTCGACCCGACCTCGGTGGTGTTCCCCACCGCCGGCCAGCCAGCCGGTTCGACGGTCTCCCCCGACGGCCGCACCCTCACCGTCCCCGGCCAGGGCACCTACACCGTGAACCCGACTACCGGCGCGGTCACCTTCGACCCCGCACCCACCTTCACCGGCACCACCGCACCGGTCACCTACCGCGTCGCCGACGACAACGGCACCACCGCGACCGCCACCATCACCCTCACCGTCACCCCGATACGACCAGTGGCGACCGATGACACCGGCAGTGCTCCCAACGGGAGGCCGATCACCATCGACCTCCTCGCCAACGACGAACCCGGCGACCCGTCCGCGCCGCTGGACCCGACCTCCGTGGTGTTCCCCGCCACCGGCCAGCCTGCTGGCGCCACCGTCTCCTCCGACGGCCGCACTCTGACCGTCCCCGGCGAAGGTACCTACACCATCGACCCCACGACCGGCGCGGTCACCTTCGACCCCGAACCCACCTTCAGCGGGGTCGGCACACCCGTCACCTATCGCGTCGCCGACGACAACGGCAGCACCGCGACCGCCACCATCACCGTCACGACAGGCGAACCACCGGCCGCCTCCCCCGACGCCGCCACCACCGCGCAGGACGTCACGATCACCGTTCCCGTGCTCGCGAACGACGACCCCGGCAGCAGCCCGTTCGACCCGGCGACGGTGCGGCTGCGTGACCCTGCCGACGGCTCCTTCGCGACGACGGTCGTCATCCCCGGTGAAGGCACCTACCGCGCGAACCCCGACGGGAGCGTGACGTTCGACCCCGAGCCCGCGTTCTCCGGCACCACCACACCCCTCACCTACCAGGTCGCCGACGACGACGGGCTCACCACGACGGCATCCCTGACGATCACCGTGACCCCGATCCCTCCTGCAGCACGGCCGGACACCGACCGTACCGTCCAGGGTCTGCCGGTGACGGTGGCGGTGCTGGGCAACGACACCGCCTCACCCGGCATCCCGCTCGTCCCGAGCACGGTGCGGCTGCGCGACCCGGCGACAGGTGCAGCGGTCACCACGCTCACCGTCGCGGGCGAGGGCACGTACGTCGTCGAGGACGACGGCCGGGTCACCTTCGGACCCGACCCGCTGTTCACGGGGACCGCCACTCCGGTCACCTATGTCGTCGGGGACAGCCTCGCTCGCGAGGTCTCCACGACGCTGACCATCACGGTCGACCCGAGCAGGATCGCCGAGGACGACCGGGCGGTCGGCCGCCCCGGGCAGCCGGTGGTGGTCGACGTGCTCGGCAACGACACCATCGTTCCCGGGGTGCCACTCGACCGCAGCACCCTGCGGCTGGTGGACCCGGAGACCGGCGAGCTGGTGACCCGCCTGGTCGTGGCCGGTGAAGGCGTCTGGACGGTCGACCTCGAGAACGGCACCCTCGTCTTCACGGCCGAACCCGGCTTCACCGGCGTCACCTCGCCGGTGACGTACTACGTCGAGGATGTCGAGGGCCGCTCCACGACGGCCGAGGCCCGCGTCGAGATCGTCGGCGCGGCCGGATCCCCACCACGCCCGCCCGGCGCCGCTCCGACCGCACCGGTCCGTCCGTCGACAGGGCCGCTCGCCTCGACCGGTGCGAGCGTGGCGCTCGCCGGCGCGCTCGGCACCGGCATCGTCATCCTCGGCATGGTGCTCGTCCGGGCTTCTCGCCGGCGCCGGGACGACGAGGCGACCGGCTGACCGCAGCCGGCTGGACGGCCCCCGCTCGCCGCGCGGGTCGCCGTCCAGCCGGCCTCGAGTCAGGGGCTCGGGGTCTCCTGGTGCACCGGAGTCGAGAGCTTCTCGACCCGGGGGTCGCCGGCATCGGCGAAGTAGTCTCCGCGAATCGTCTCGTCACGGCCCTCGGGTGCCTTGACCGCACGCAGGAGCAGGGTGCCGAGCACGGCCACCACGAGGTTGAGCACGAACGCCGTCACCGCGATGTATCCGAGCGCACCGATGACCGGGATCTCGGCGAGCGAGCCGCCGAAATGCTCGACCCCGGACCGCACGTTGGCGACGTTCCACGCCTGCCAGGTGCCGTACACCATCCCGACCGCCCAGCCGGCGAGCAGCGCCCAGCGGTGCAGCCAGCGGGAGTACAGCCCGAGGACGATCGCCGGGAACGTCTGCAGGATCCAGATGCCGCCGAGCAGCTGGAAGTTGATCGCGTTCTGCTTGTCGAGAGCGAGCACGAACAGCAGCGCGAACCCCTTGACGACGAGCGAGACCAGCTTGGAGACCCGCGCCTCGTCCTTCGGGGTGGCGTCGGGCCGCAACCACTCCTTGTAGATGTTGCGGGTGAAGGTGTTGGCCGCCGCGATCGACATGATCGCCGCCGGCACCAGCGCACCGATCGCGATGGCCGCGAACGCGACGCCGGTGAACCAGCTGGGGAAGGAGTCCTCGAACAGCTGCGGGATGACGAGCTGCGCGTTGGGCTCGCCGTCGAGACCGATCGGCTGCGTCCCCGCCGCGATCGCCACCCAGCCGAGCAGCGCGAGGAGCCCGAGCACGAAGCTGTACGCCGGCAGGATCGAGGCGTTGCGGCGGATGGTGTCGCGGTTCTTCGCCGACAAGGTGGCGGTGATCGAGTGCGGATACATGAACAACGCGAGCGCCGACCCCAGCGCGAGCGTGGCGTACGCCCAGTGCTCCGTAGGCGTCGGGATGAAGCGCCCGTTCGGCCGCTCGTCGATCGGGTTGATCGTCGACATCTTCTCCTGGGCCGACTGGAACACCGTGTCCCAGCCGCCGACCTTGGCCGGCAGGTAGATGATCGCGACGATGATGACGAGGTAGATCAGGGTGTCCTTGACGAACGCGATCACCGCCGGCGCGCGCAACCCGCTGGAGTAGGTGTACGCGGCGAGCAGCGCGAACGCGATGAACAGGGGCGCGTCCTTGGCCACGATGTTGTCGCCCCCGCCCAGGCCCGCGACCTCGAGCACCGCCTGGATGCCGACCAGCTGGAGGGCGATGTACGGCATCGTCGCCACGAAGCCGGTGGCGGCGACGGCGAGCGAGAGCCCGCGAGAGCCGAAGCGACCGCGCACGAAGTCGGCCGGTGTGACGTAGCCGTGCCGGTGGCTCACCGACCAGAGCCGGGCCATGAAGACGAAGATGATCGGGTACAGGATGATCGTGTACGGGACGGCGAAGAAGCCCGACACCGCACCGAGGCTGAACATCGCGGCCGGGACGGCCACGAACGTGTAGGCCGTGTAGAGGTCGCCGCCGAGCAGGAACCAGGTGACCCAGGTGCCGAACGTGCGGCCACCGAGGCCCCACTCGTCGAGCGACTCCATGCTGGTCGGCCGGCGCCACCGGGTGGCCCAGAAGCCCAGGCCGGTGACCAGCGCGAACAGCGCGATGAGCACCGTGAGCGCGACTCCGTTGACGCCGCTCATCGCCGGTCACCCGGTTCGGTCGTCCCGGCCGGCTCGCTGCCGGCACGCATCGGCCGGTGCGGCCGGGCGATGAGCACGATGCGGTGGGCCAGGTACGTCATCCCGCTGCACAGGAAGACCCAGAGGAACTGATACCAGACGAAGAACGGCCAGCCACCGAGGGTCGGCTCCACCCGTGCGTAGCTGCCGACCCACAGCAACGCGACGACCGGGATGGCGAGCAGCGCTCCGGCGAGCACGAGAAGCCGGGTGTCCGCAGGCGGCACGGTGTCGTGGTCGACGTGGTCGGGTTCTGGGCCGTCGTGATGCTCGGTGTCCGGCGGGGTCATCGTGGAACCTCCTCGTCCCTGGTCGCGGCGCGGCGCCGTGCCGCCGGTCACCCTAGGAAGGCGCTGCGGCGGTGCGGGACCACCACGGACGCGATATGCGGCGAGCGGTCGACGAGCGCGACGAGCGGTCGGCATCCGGATGACGTTCGCGCGGACCACCGTCGTCGTCCGACGCTGGACGCGAGACCCGGCCGAGGGGCACGCCTCGCGTGGACCACGTCGACCCCGCCGTGGGCGGCCGTCGGTGCGGCGAGGCAGGATGACGACGTGTCGACCATCGTGTTCCTCCACGCCCACCCCGACGACGAGGCCTCGCAGACCTCGGGCACCATGGCCCGGCTGGTCGACGACGGTCACCGGGTGGTCGTCGTCTTCGCCACCAACGGCGACCACGGGGAGGCGCCCGACGACCTGGCTCCGGGCGAGAGCGTGGTCGACCGGCGACGCACGGAGGCGGCCGGGTCGGCAGCGGCGATCGGGTTGCACCGCGTGGTCTGGCTCGGGTACGCCGACTCGGGCATGACGGGGTGGGAGCAGAACTCGCACGAGGGCGCGTTCGTCGCAGCGCCGCTCGACGAGGCGGCCGCGCGGTTCGCCGCCGTCCTCGACGAGGAGGACGCCGACGTCGCGATCGGGTACGACTGGCACGGCGGGTACGGCCATCCCGACCACGTGCGGGTGCATCGGGTGCTACACCGCGGCGTCGAGCTCGCGGCACGACGTCCGCGGGTGCTCGAGTCCACGATGAACCGCGACGCGATGCGCCAACTGCTGGCGTCGGCGCCGCCGGACCAGCGTGGCGACTGGGACCCCGACGCCCCGATGGACGACGGCAACCCGATGGGGACCCCCGAGGCCGAGATCTCGTGGCGGGTGGACGTGCGGGCGATGCTCCCCCGCAAGCGGGCGGCGCTCGCGAGCCACGCGAGCCAGACCAGCGACGTGGGGATGATGCTCGCGATGCCCGAGGAGGTGTTCGCCGCCGGTTTCGGCTTCGAGCACTTCGTCGAGCCCGGCCGCGAGCCGGGGATGACGCAGGGCTGGCCTTTCTGAGGGGTGACGGACGTGGCACAGAAGATGGGACTCCGCGAGTACATCGACGGCCTGCGCGAGCAGGGGTACACGGTGGGCGGGGGCAAGGGCGAGGACCCCGTGCTCGTCGCACCCGACGGCAGCGCCGTGGAGACGTGGCGTGAGGACTACCCCTACGAGGAGCTTCTCGAGCGCGACGCGTACGAGGAGGAGAAGTACCGGCTGCAGGTGGAGCTGCTGAAGTTCCAGTACTGGACCGAGGACACCGGCGCCAAGCACGTGCTCGTCTTCGAGGGCCGCGACGCCGCGGGCAAGGGCGGCACGATCAAGCGGTTCATGGAGCACCTCAACCCGCGGTCGGCCCGGGTGGTGGCACTGGCCAAGCCGACATCCGACGAGCAGGGCCAGTGGTACTTCCAGCGGTACGTGCGACACCTGCCGACCGCCGGCGAGATGGTGCTGTTCGACCGGTCCTGGTACAACCGGGCCGGGGTGGAGCGGGTCATGGGGTTCTGCTCCGACGAGGACTACGAGGTCTTCATGCGTCAGGCGCCGGCCTTCGAGCGGATGCTCGTGGAGTCCGGCACCACGGTCACCAAGCTGTGGTTCTCGGTGACCCAGCAGGAGCAGCGCACCCGGTTCGCCATCCGGCAGATCGACCCGGTGCGGCGGTGGAAGCTCTCGCCGATGGACCTGGAGAGCCTGGACAAGTGGGACGA
>JBOFLR010000367.1:0-3113 GCA_051657965.1 Dermatophilaceae bacterium | reverse complement strand
CGGAGCGCCATCCGGCCGGCCCGGCATAGGGTTCGACTCGTGGAATGCGCCCGGCCCCGGCGACGCGCGCTCCTGCTCGGTGCCGGCCCGGCGCTCGCCCTCGCCGGCGGTGCGGCGCAGGTGGCGCACCAGAGCCGGCGCGCCGAGCTGGTGCTGCACGGCGAGACCGTCGCGTTCGCCGAGCCCGGCATCCGTGAGCTCGTGCCGACCGGGCGGGCGGATGCCGTGGTGCCCGGCTCTCGGGTGCTGGCCGCGCGTCCGTCGACGAACGCCCTGCTCGAGGAGGAGTCGGCCTGGCTCGCGTCGTGCGCGGGGTGGACCCGGCATCGCGAGCACAGTGACGCCCTGCTGCGCGACGCCCTGCTCGACCTGCGGGCGCTCAGCGCGGGGCTCCCGGTGTCGGTGGCCGGCTGGTCGCGGCCCTGGCGCTACGCGTGGCCTCGCGACGTGTCGTTCGTCGCGGCCGCCCTGGCCCGGGTCGGGTTGGTCGACGACGCGGCCGCGCAGCTGCGCTTCCTCCAGGACGTCCAGCGCGGCGACGGCGGCTTCGAGGCGCGGTACGACCTCGGCACCGGCCGTGCCCCCGACGCCCGTACGCCGCAGCTCGACGGGTCGGGGTGGGTGGTGTGGGCCGCCCAGGAGATCGCCCGCGCTGCCGGGGACCGGGCACCCGAGGTGCTGTCCGTCATCCGCCCGCTCCTGGTGCGGTCGTCGCGCCGGCTGCTCGGGTCCCTCGACCCGGTGACCTCGCTGCCGCCGCCGTCTCCCGACTACTGGGAGCTGGCCGAGGACACCCTCACGCTGGGGACGGCGGCGGCGGTGCTGGCCGGGCTCCGGGCAGCTACGCGGGTGCTCCCGTCGGTGGGCGAGGCGGCGCTGGCCGACCGCACCGGAGCCGCCACCGAGCGGTGCGCCGCGAGCGTCCGCGACGGGTTCGGCTCCGGCGGGTACCCGCGTCATCTCGGCGGGGCGGGATCCTGTGCCGCGGTGGCCTTCCTCGCCGCGCCGGTCGGGGCGCGCCATCCAGACCCCGGTGTGGTGCGCGCACTCGACCGGGCCCAACGCGCCATGGGCCGGCCGGCCGGTGGGCTGGCACCGGGGTCGACCTGGAAACAGGACGGCGTCAGCTGGACTCCCCAGACCGCCCTGTTCGCCGCCGCCTGGGCGGCCACCGGCCACGGCGCTCGCGCGCGAGCTCTGCTGTCCTGGTTGGGAGCTCACCGCACGGCGGCCGGGTCGCTTCCCGAGAAGGTGCTGCACGACGGCCGGCCCGCCGCCGTCGCGCCACTGGCCTGGACCGCCAGCCTGGTGGTCCTCGCGCGGCACGAGCTCTCGCTGCGCCCGTGAGGATGCGGATGACGAGGCGCTCGCCGGTGGCGTGGAACCGTCGAGGTCGGTGGTCGCATCACCTGGCGGCCCTCGGCCATCCGTGAGACGCCGGCGACAGGTTCAGGCCGACACTGCCGTGTTCTGGCAGGCCGCCAGCCGCCACCGTCCGCCGTTCTTGACCATCACGTACAGGGGCACGCCCTCGGCGCCGTCGGCGAGCCGAACGCCCTCGTCGTCAGCCAGGGTCTGCGCGACCTGCACCGCCGCGACGTCAGGTCGCAGGAACTCGACGTGAGTGACGCGGTACGTCGTCCCCTGCAGACCCCTCATCGCACCCGGTAGGACCTGCTCGGTGAAGGAGCGGATGGCCGGTCGCCCGACGAGCCGCTTGCCGCCGCCGGTGGTAACGAGCCGGTTCGACGAGCTCGACGAGCACACCACCGGCATCCTTGGGGTGGATGAAGTTCACTCGCGAGCTGTTCGTGCCTCGCCTCGGCGTGTCGTAGAGCAGCCGCAGTCCGCGTCCGCGTCCGCGTCCGCGCAGCGTGGCCTGTCACGAGGATGTGGTGATCTGCCGGATCAGAGCGTTGACCCAGACGACCGCCTCGTCCACACCGACACGACAGTCGACGCCCTCGGCCGCGGTCTCGTAGACCGCTGGCCACGTCGATCTGCGTGCACCACCGGGGGCCAGGTGTGAGCGCGGCGCGAGACGAAGAGGCGCTCACAGGTGACGCGGACCTTGGTGAGGTCGACCGGCTCGGACATCAGCAGCTGGAGGTCGACCAGGTCGTGTGCTCGTTCACTGCCGGGCGCCGAGCATGCGTGCAGCTTCTGCGCGATCTGGTGGTCAGCGGACAGGACGGCAACGGGGGCTGGCTTTGGGAGCCCCAGCTGGGTGAAGACGACGACCAGGTCTCCAGCGAGCCGGAACTCGGGCTCGTCGGTGTCGCCGATCTCGTCGTGACCGACTTCGAGACGTACCGTCATCCAGGCGCGTGAGTGGTACGAGACCTTGATGTCGTAGGGCTGCATGACGTACGGCACGGGTATGCCGACGGGCTTGGCGGCCCGCACGGATACCAAGCGGCCTGTGAAGCCGGCCCATCCGGTACTCAGGGCGGTCGCGTAGTCGGCGATGAACTGGTCCATGGTCGAACGGCGCGCGACGTCGAGGTCGGGGGTGAAGCGAGAGCCGTGGTGCCCGAGGCGAAGCTTGATGGCGGTGCCACCCTTGACTGCTCCCGGCGGGAGCATCTGGGCGAGAACCACATTGGCTACCGCCCGTTCGAGACGGTTGACGGCGAGCTCGCCGGCGGCAATGTTCCGGAACCTGGCGCGCAACGAGGTCATGTTCCGTGGAGGGTCGGTGCGGTGTACCTGCGCCGGGAGATCCGACGGGGTCGACCGTCCGGTCATCGGGTCGTCCTGTTGCGGCGTCGCGCCAGTCGGGCGCGCAGGGCATCCCGTTCGCGGGCGGTGAGCAGGGACCGGCGACCTGCTGCGCTGATCGCGTCACGGAGCCGGTCCGACATCACGGTGTCCATGCAGTCGACGATGGCCAGCGCGACCGTGGTCTGCGCGATGCCGTCCTCGACCCGCAGCACCTCCGGGGGGAGCTTCCGCTGGACGACCCGGACCCAGGTGGGCAGGGCCTTCCACGTCCGATGCGGCGTACCGACCGTGACATGTGCCGGGTTGACCAAGGCGAGGTCGTACAACTCCAGCACCGACTCGCCCATCAGATAGGCACCACGTCCGACGAGGCGCACCGCCAGGGCGTA
>JBOFLR010000366.1:0-5424 GCA_051657965.1 Dermatophilaceae bacterium | reverse complement strand
GGCCGGGTCGTGCTGCGGGAGGAGGTGTACGACGACGGCGTGTTCACCGGCCACCGCGCCAAGGCCGAGATGTCGATGACGTCGTACGTCGTCGACGCACCGGCCAGCGCCCGGCGCCCGGTCACGTTCGCGTTCAACGGCGGTCCCGGGTCGAGCTCGGTCTGGCTGCACCTCGGGCTGCTCGGGCCGCGCCGGGTCGACTCCGGCGACGTGGGTGCGCTCACGCCGCCGCCGTACGGCCTGCTCGACAATCCGCAGTCGCTGCTGGCCGTCTCGGATCTGGTGTTCATCGACCCGGTGTCGACCGGGTACTCGCGCGCCGTCGAGGGCGGGAAACCGAAGGACTACCACGGGTTCGCGGCCGACCTCGCGAGCGTCGGCGAGCTGATCCGGTTGTGGACCACCCGCCACGGCCGTTGGCTCTCGCCGAAGTTCCTCGCCGGCGAGTCCTACGGCACGCTGCGCGCCGCCGCGCTCGCCGACCACCTGCAGAGCGAGCACGCGCTCTTCGTCAACGGCGTCATCCTGGTCAGCTCGGTGCTCGACTTCGCGACCATCGACTTCGACTTCCAGAACGACCGGGCGCATGCCGACTTCCTGCCCACCTACGCCGCCACCGCCCACTACCACGGGAGGCACGGGCGCCGTTCGCTGGCGAGCGTGCTGGCGGATGCCGAGCGCTACGCCGCCCGCGACTACCCGTGGGCGCTGTCGCAGGGCTCCCGGCTCACGGCGGCCGAGCGTGCCGAGCACGTGGCCAGGCTGGCCGCGCTGACCGGTCTCTCCGAGGGATACGTCGAGCGGGCCGACCTGCGGGTCGAGCACGTCCGGTTCTTCACCGAGCTGCTGCGCGAGCGCGGCCTGGCCGTCGGGCGGCTCGACACCCGGTTCACCGGTCCGCTCGGCAGTGGTGTCGCCGAGAGCTGGGATGCCGACCCGTCGATGGACGCGATCACCGGGCCATACGCCGCGGCGTGGAACCACTACGTGCGGGCCGAGCTCGGCTACGAGAGCGACCTGCCGTACACCCAGCTCTCGATGCGGGCCCACCAGGAGTGGTCGTACAAGGAGTTCGAGGCCAAACCGGTCGACGTGCGGCCTCGCCTGGCCCGGGCGATGCGTGCCAACCCGCACCTGCGCGTCCACGTCTCGAGCGGGCACTTCGACGGCGCCACACCGTACTTCGCCACCGAGGACACCCTCGCGCACCTTCAGCTCCCGGCCTCGCTCCGCGACAACATCGAGCACGCGCACTACCCGGCGGGGCACATGATGTACGTGCACGAGCCGTCGCGCGTCCAGCAGTCGCGCGACCTGGCCGACTTCGTCCGCCGCGCCGCCAACTGACCGCGATGGTGGAGGCAGGCCGCAGCTGGTGGAGGCAGGCCGCGCAGCCGTGGTCCTGAAGCCGTGGTCCCGACCCAGCGACCGGCTGACGTCGAGGTCACCCGAGTGCGGGCGGGCGTCAGGCGTCGGATGCCGGCCGCGACCGGCCCGCCTTCGTCTCGCCGCGCTGCTTCTTGGCGATGAGCCGGCGTTCCGTGGATCCGCGGGTCGGCCGGGTGGCTCGGCGCGGCGGCGACGGAGGTGCCATCGCGTTGCGGAGGAGCGCGGCCATCCGCTCGCGGGCGGCCACCCGGTTGCGGCGCTGCTGGCGATGCTCGGACGCGGCGACGACGAGCAGCCGGCCACCGACCAGCCGAGAGGCCAGGGCGCCGAGCACCCGCCGCCGCTGGGTGTCGGTGAAGCCGCCGGACGTGACGATGTCGAGCTCGAGCTCGACTCGGCTGTCGGCCGTGTTCACCCCCTGACCGCCCGACCCCGACGAGCGCGAGAACCGCTCGACCAGGTCGCCGGCCGGCACCGTCATCCCCTGTGGGACACCGGGGCCGGGCGGCACCGTGAGATCCATCAGGGCGTCCCGGGATCGCCCTCGGTGTCGGCCCCGGTGTCGTCCTCGGGCTCGGGGGGTGCCTCGGCGCCCGCGGCCTCGTCGCGGTCGGCCCACTCGAGGAGCGGGCGGATGTCGAACACGGCGTCGTCGATGCCGGCGTGCAGGTCGCCGAGCTCGGCGACCCGGGCCGGCACGGTCGCGATGGTGAGGTCGTTCGGCTCGGCGTCGTCGACCTCGTCCCACCGGATCGGTGCCGACACCGTGCCGATGTCGTTGCCGCGCACGGAGTACGCCGCCGCGATGGTGTGGTCGCGCGCGTTCTGGTTGTAGTCGACGAACACCGCGGCGGGGTCGCGGTCCTTGCGCCACCACGTGGTCGTCACGTCGTCGGGCAGGCGCCGTTCGACCTCCCGCGCGAACGCCAGTGCGGCCCGGCGCACGTCGGCGAACCCGTGCTCGGGCGCGATCCGCACGTAGACGTGCATGCCGTGGCCGCCGCTCGTCTTGGGCCACCCCACGGCGCCCAGCTCGTCGAGCACCTCGTGGGCGACGTGGGCGGCGCGCCGGACCCGCGAGAACGGCGCCTCCGGCATCGGGTCGAGGTCGATGCGCCACTCGTCGGGCACCTCGGTGTGGGCGCGCCGGCTGTTCCACGGGTGGAACTCGACCGTGCTCATCTGCACCGCCCACACGACGTCGGCGAGCCGGGTGACGCACAGCTCGTCGGCGTGCAGCCCGTAGCGAGGGAAGTGCAACCGCACGGTCTCGACCCACGGCGGTGCGCCGCGCGGCAGCCGCTTCTGGTGCACCTTGTCGCCGGCGACGCCGTCGGGGAAGCGGTGCAGCATGCACGGCCGCTCGCGCAGTGCGTTCACGATGCCCTCGCCCACCGAGAGGTAGTAGCTCGCGAGGTCGAGCTTGGTCTCGCCGCGCGCGGGGAAGTACACCCGCTCCGGGTTCGAGACCCGTACGTCGAACCCGTCGACGTCGAGCACCACCGGCTCCCCGAACTGTCCCTTGCGCGACGCCATGCCCTCACCGTAGGGGCTGCATCCCGTGCGGGTGCTCAGGCGAGGATGTTCAGGCGAGGATGCCGAGCGGCACCTTCGGCTCGGGAACGACGCGCTCCGGGTCGACCCGGAGCACCTTCTCGGCCACCTCGGCATAGATCGACCGGAAGTCGCTGGTGGCCTTGAGGTCGCCGTCGTCGAGGTCGGTGAGCGACGGCGGCTCGCCGTGGTGGCCTCCGTTCACCCGCGTGCCGAGGGCGAGCACCACCGATGCCGTGCCGTGGTCGGTGCCGTCACTCGCGTTCGCCGTGACCCGGCGCCCGAACTCGGAGTGCACGAGGACGACCACGTCGTCGCGCCGCGGATGTCCCTCCAGGGCTCCCCGGAACCCGGTGAGCGCACCGTCGAGCTGCTTCAGGAGGAACTCCTGCTGGTTGCGCAGCTGGGTGTGCGAGTCGTAGCCGGCGTGCGACACGGCATAGGCCCGCGTGGGCACGCCGGCCCGGATGCAGCGCGCCACCAGGTCGAGCTGGGTGGCCACGGAGGAGCCGTGACCTCCGGTGGCCGTCGCGGGGGTCTCGCCCTGGTCCGGCCCGGTCCCGTCGGCGGGTGTGGCGCGGACCGTCGCGAACGCCTCCTCGCACCTCCCGAGCGCGGCCCAGGCGGATGCCGCCTCCGCCGCCGCGGGTGGGTCGGCCGGGTCGGCCTGGGCGAACCCCTGCACCACCGAGCCGACGCGCGCGGGCCCGCGGCCCTCGCGCAGGCTGAGCGCCGCCGCCGTCGACCGTGCGCCGACGGCCAGGGGTGGCAGCGTCTCGCCGAGGCTCACCGCGAGCATCGGGTCGCCCTGCTCGGCGTCGAGCCAGCGGCCGAGCCACCCCTCCGCGGACGGCGAGTCCGGGGTGGCGGTCTGCCAGATGTCCATCGAGCGGAAGTGGCTCCGGTCCGGTCGCGGGTACCCCACGCCGTGCACCACGGCGAGCTCGTCGCCCGCCCAGGCGTCGGCGAGCCCGCGCAGTGCCGGGTTGAGGCCGAACCGGTCGTCGAGCCGAAGCACCTCCTCGGCACCGTAGGCGAGGTCGGGACGCGCCTCGCGATAGGCCGGATCGGCATACGGCACAACGGTGTTCAGTCCATCGTTGCCGCCGTACAGTGTGACCAGCACCAGGATCGGCGTGCCCGACGGGCCGCCGTCCGCCGAGCCGCGGGAGAGCACCTGGTGCAGACCGACACCGGCGCCACCGGCGAGCAGGGCACCGGCTCCGGCCACCCCCGAGGCCTTGAGCAGGGAGCGCCGGGTGAGGCCGTCGAGCGGCCTGGACGGGTCGAAGGGGGGACGCGGCATCAGATCACCAGGTTCTCGGGAGCCACGAGCGCCGCCGCGACGAGCGCGCGGGGGTCGTCGGCCAGGGTGGACAGGTGGCTGGACGTGCGTGGTGCTACCCCGGCGAGCCCGAGCAGCCGTACCGTGCCCTCGACCCGAGCCGCCGCCGACACCGACGACACCGGCGTCAGGTCGCCGCGGTCGACCAGCACCCGGGCGAGGGCCGCCCGCCCGGTCAGCCCGCTGGTGCTCAGCCAGGCCCGGCCCTGCGGCCACCCGTCGACGCTCGGTGGGTGGAACGGCACCTGACCCAGGCGGGTCAGCGCGGGGACGACCCGGTCGAGCAGGTCGTCGTCCGGCTCGACCCGCAGGCAGCGCATGGCCGCGACCGCCCAGCCGAGCGGGCCGGTGACCAGCGTCCCCACGGCGGCGGCGAACGCGTCATCCGACACCATCGCGGCGAGCATCGCGCCGGTGTCACGGGTCTCGCCCGCCGCGGCGAGCACCCGCTCGAGGGCGGCCTCGTCGGGCGGCTCGGGTGACACCAGGCGCTGCCACCAGCGGGTCGCGACGAACGGTGCCGACTCGGGGCGCGCGAGCACGGCGTCGACCACCCCGGGGGTGTCGAGGGATGCCGTGCGGCCGAACAGGGTGACCGGCTCGGTGTCGTGTCGCCGGGGTGTCCACCGCACCGCTCCGGTGCGCCTCTCGTACGCCCATCCGGTGAGCGCCGAGGCGGCCGCCTTGACGTCGGCCTCCGTGTAGCCGCTGCCCAGGCAGAACAGCTCCATCAGCTCGCGGGCCAGGTTCTCGTTCGGTGCCTTGCGGGTGTTGCGTACGCCGTCGAGCCACACCAGCATCGCCGGGTCGACCGCCATGGCGTGGGCGAGTCCGGCGAAGCCACCGAGTGCGTGCCGGCGAAGGCTCTCGTTCTGGCCGAGGACCAGCGAGGGTGAGCGGACCTTCCGCACTGAGGTCGCGAAGTGGTCGTGCCAGCCGAGGGTGACCCGCTCGAGCACCGGATGCGGAGTCGTCGCGAGCTCGGCGACCCACCACCGGGTGAGCGCGGTGACGCCCTGCTTCATCGCCCTGCGATGGGTGGTGCGCTGCTCGTCGGTCGGCTTCTCGGGCAGCGGGTCCGGCTCGTCGAGCTCGGGTACGGCCCGAGCAGGTCCTCGGCCACGTGCCGCCGCCAG
>JBOFLR010000365.1:0-1779 GCA_051657965.1 Dermatophilaceae bacterium | reverse complement strand
CCGTACCGGCGCATCCACTGCGAGTACACCTCGACCCGGTTGCGACCGGTCCACACCGGCACGTCGGTGACACCGAACCGACTCACCAGCCGATGGCCGTTCACGTGCACCGTCGGCGGCACGACGTTCGTGGTCAGCTCGTTGCCCTGGATCGTCATCCGGATGACGCCCTGCGCCGCCTGCTGGCCCGCGGCCGGCGCGCTCGGATCGCTCATGATGGCCGACCTTAGCGGGCTGGTGCCTCCGCCGAGGCGCGATGCCGGATGCCGGCCGGATGCCGCTGAATCCGGTCAGCGGTGGACGGTGACCGTGGTGCCGATCGAGGCGAAGTCGTAGACCCACCTGGCGACGTCGACCGGGAGGTTGATGCAGCCGTGTGACGCCGAGTACCCGAAGGACGCGCGCCACGGTGCGCCGTGCAGCGCGAAACCGCGGTGGAAGAACGAGCTCCAGGGCACGTTCGGTGTCTCGTATCGCGTGCCGTCGGCGTTGTTGCCGCGCATCGTCATCAACGGGCGCTTGTGGTAGACCTCGAACGTGCCTGTGACCGTGGGCTTTTCAGCGGAGCCGTCGACCATCCGGATCGGCCCGCGCACCACGGTGGCGCCCACGTAGGCGGTCATCGTGTGGCTGCCGAGGTCCACGTCGATCCACTTCTCGCCCTCGGCGGCCGGGTAGGCGAGACGCTCGGCACCGCGGGCGACGCGGCGCTCCTTCCACTCGCCCCGCTGGGTCGTGAACTCGAAGCGGCCGGTCCAGGGCTTGCCGTCGCCGAGCGCGGTGGTGGCCGCGCGGGCGAGCGCGGCGGCGTTGGACACCGTGCGGCCGTCGCGTGGCTCGTCCTTGACGGCGCGGACGGCGCCCGAGGAGTCGACGTAGCGCAGGCCGTCGTCGGGCTCGACCGCGGCGTCCTTCGCCGCCGCGGTCACCCAGGCGCGCACCTTTGCCGCGTCGACGGTGGGGACGCCCGGTACGCCATCGGTGTCGGGGATGCTGACCCAGGAAGCCTTCGTGCGCGGCGAGGCGACCCGGCCCTCGCCCGCTCCGTCGGACACCGCGACCTTCTGCGCGACCAGCGCGTTGGCCCGATCCGCCACCCGTTGGGCCGCCGCGGTGGACACTGCCGGCACGGCGTCGACGAAGGCCACCGTCGTCGTGGTCGGGGACAGCGCAGCACCGGCCGCGACCGCGACGTCTGCCAGGCTCGCGGACGAGACGGCGCGGCCGGGAGCCGCCGGCGTCACGACGAAGGACGCCTTGTCGGGGGCCAGTCGCACGCTCGCATTCCTCACCGGCCGGTCCACCTGCCCGACGAGCTCGGCGACTACCGCGTCCATCCGGGCGGCGTCGCTGCGAACGACGGCGTCGACCTCGTGCGGGGAGACGAGCGAGGTCGCGTACGACGACCACGACCTGTTGGCGGCGAACACGGCGTCGACGGTGGCGTCGATGTCGACCGTCACGCCGAGCTCGGCGAGCCGGTCGGTTCGCGTCCCCGACCCGGTGCGCACGGTGACGGTCGTGGCGGCGGCGCGTTCCCGCACCACGTCGGCCACCTCGGCTCGGGTCATGCCCGCCACCGAGATGCCGCTGATCGAGCTGCCGGGAAGGGCTCGCTCCTGATAGTGCACGGCGTAGGCGGTGCCGGTGCCTCCGAGCACGAGCGGCACAGCCGCTCCTGCACTGAGCAGGGCACGGCCACGGGTGATGGTGAGCATCGGCGCCCTCCGGGTCTGCCCCTGCAGCCAGCGAGTCCGGCGCAAGCATAGTGAGCCACGC
>JBOFLR010000364.1:0-2318 GCA_051657965.1 Dermatophilaceae bacterium | reverse complement strand
GACGTTGACCACCACGAGCGAGACCGCCCACGCCACCGCCGCACCGACGATGCCGAGCGGCGGCACGAGGAGCACCGTGAGCACGACGTTCAGCACGAGCACGCCGACGTTGTCGACCATCGAGATCCACACGCGCCCCGACATGTTGAGCACGACACCGCAAGGTCCGGCGGCCGCCGCCACCAGCTGTCCGAGCGCGAGGATGACGGTGACCGCGGCACCGGTGCGGAAGTCCTCGCCGAACAGCCGGAGCAGCGGGTCGGAGAAGGTGATGAGCACGACGAAGGCCGGGAGCGCGGCGGCGAGGATCCACCGGGTGGCGTCGCCGTAGGCGCGGGCCGCCTCCTCCCGCCGCCCCGCGTGCGCCAGGTGAGCCATGTGCGGGGTGAAGGCGTTGGTGATCGGCGGCATGACGAACACCGCCAGCGACACCAGCCGTGCCGCCACCGTGAACACCCCGACCTCCGCCGGGCCGGTCAGCCGCCCGAGCACCAGCGTGCCCGACCAGATCAGCCCGGTGGCGGCGAGCGCCGACACCCAGCTGACGAGGGAGAACGAGAAGATGGCCCGTGCCTCGACCACCGGTCGTGCCGCGGGCACCGACCGCATGCGCCGGGCCAGCGCGGCCGATGCCAGCAGCGCGCCGAGCCACGCACCGGCGGCCAGCGCCCAGAGCGCGGGCTCGAGGCCGAGACCGAGCACCACGACCAGCCCGGTAAGCCCGAGCACCGTGAGCGGGTCGACGAACCGCCCGATCACGGTGTACTCGACCTGGCTGCGCCATCCCTGGGTGGCCGACAGTGCGGCGTCGGCCAGGGTCGTGGCCGGCAGGGTCACCGCCACGATGCGCACGGCCGGCTCGAGTGCGGGGTCGCGGTAGAACTCCGCGACCGCTGGTGCAGCGAGCGCCAGCCCGACGGCGAGTGCCAGCGACGCACCGACGGTGACCCCGATGCCGAGGCGCACCGTGCCCCGCAGCCGGGCAGGGTCGTCATCCGCGAGGCTGGTGGCGACGAACCGGGTGAGGCCGGCCCGGAACCCCGCGAGGCCGAGCAGCGAGAGCAGCGAGAGCATGCCGTAGAGCAGGGAGTAGCGGCCCACGTCGGCTGCTCCGAGCGAGGTGGCGAGCAGGGCCATCACGGCGAAGAGCGCGCCCTGCTGCACCACCGCGCCCACGAGGTTGAGCGCACCGCCCCGGGCCAGGGTCTGCGCGCCGCCGCTCCGTCCGGGCCGGTTCGTGCCCGTCATCCGCCGGCGCTGCCGGGTGGGGACCCGACCGGCGCGGACGGCGCCGGGGCCTCACCGGGCGGGCCGTCCGCCCTCGACGCCGACGGCGACATCGCCGGTGGTGCCGCCCGCCGGCCGAGTGCGGGCAGGCCATGGTGCCGGCGCACCGCCATCCACAGCAGCGGAGCCACCACGAGAGCGGCGAGCAGGACCAGGCCGGTGGTCGCGGTGGGCACGTCGAGCAGCTTGAGCGCGGAGGCGAGCAGCACGAACGCCAGGGCCCGCCGCACCAGCCCGCCCGGGGCGCGCGAGGAGAGCTGCGCCCCGAGCCACACGCCCGGGATGGCGCCGACGAGGAGGGAGGTGGTGAGCGACAGCTCGAAGTCGCCGTACAGCACGTGCGCGACGGCGGCGGACGCCACCAGCGGTACCGCCTGGAACAGGTCGGTGCCGACCAGGCTGTTCGCGCGCAGCAGCGGGTACAGCGCCATCAGCGCGATGATGATCAGCGACCCCGAGCCCACCGACGTCATCCCCACCACCAGCCCGCCGACCATGCCGACGAGCACCGTCGGGAGGGGCCGGATGACGATGTCGGGCCGGTCGGCCGTGCGGCGCCGTGCCGGGTCGCGGCGGTGCCGGGCGCGCTCGACGAGCCGGACGTACGCCTTGAGCACCAGACCTCCGGCCGCGACGAGGAGGGCCACGCCGAGCGCCATCCGGGTGATCCGCTCGACCTGTTCGCCGTCGCCGAGCGCCCGGATGACGAAGACGCCCGAGAACGCGGCCGGGACGGAGCCGACGCAGAGCCAGGCCGCGAGCCGGAGGTTGACCGTGCCGTGGCGCAGGTGCACCGCCGCCCCGACCGGCTTCATCACCGCCGAGGCGACCAGGTCGCTCGAGACGGCGGTGAGCGGGGGGATGCCGAAGAAGAGGACGAGCACCGGGGTCATCAGGGCGCCGCCGCCCATGCCGGTGAGGCCGACGACGATGCCGATGCCGAAGCAGGCCGCGACGAGCACGAAGTCGAGGTTCACGCGGTCTCCTCGGGCAGCCAGCCCTGCTCGCGCAGGTGGGTGGTGACGAGCGCG
>JBOFLR010000363.1:0-2085 GCA_051657965.1 Dermatophilaceae bacterium | reverse complement strand
CGGCTCGGCGGGACGCAGGCGTCGGCGCGGCTCGGCGGGACGGCTGGAGCGGCGCGGTCGGCGCGCCGGCCGGGCGTCGAGTGCCTTCGTATGCTGGCCGGGTGCCGGTCGCTCTCACCGTTCTCGACCGTGTCACGTGGCACGGCACCCCCCTGGCGGGAGAGCGGAGCGCGCTGCTGCTGGCCGCGCTCGCCGAGCGCCCCGGCGGTCTCAGCGACGCACGGCTCGTCGACGAGGTGTGGGGCGAGGATCCGCCGACGCATCCGACGAAGGCGCTGCAGGTGCTGGTGTCGCGGGTCCGCGCCGCGACGGCACCGGAGGTCGTCGTGCGCACCGCGAACGGCTACCGGCTCGGCCTGGCCGCCGACGACGTCGACGCGCTCCTGCTGCCTCGGCTGGCCCAGGACGCCATGACCGCACTTGCCGGCGGCGACGCCGGCCGGGCGGCCGACCTCGCCGGCCGGGTCGTCGCGGTCGAGGTCGCCGACGACGACACCGACAGCGACACCGCCCCTGCCCGGATGCGGCGCGCCGCTCGCGACATGCGAGAGCGCGCACGGCGCAGCCTCGCCCTGGCGCTCGTCGCCGACGGCCGGGCGGATGACGCGCTGCCGCTGCTCGAGAACCTCGCCGCCAGCGGCCCCGGCGACCCGACCGTCGTCGCCGCGCTGCTCCGAGCCGTCTCCCACGTGCACGGCCCGTCGGCGGCGCTCGACCGGTACGCACGGCACCGCGCCGACCTCGCCGACCGGCTCGGTGTCGACCCCGACCCGGTCGTGCAGGCCGTGTACCGCGAGCTGCTCGCCGCCGACGCCCCGGTGCGGCACGGCATCCGGCACGACCTGGACCCGCTGCTCGGGCGGGACGCGGACCTCGACCGGCTCCGTGCCGCGCTGCGGCGGTCGCGGCTGGTGTCGGTCGTCGGCCCCGGTGGCATCGGCAAGACGCGCGTCGCGCACGTCCTCGCCGCCGAGGCGCCCCAGCCTCGGGTGCACGTCGTCGAGCTGGTGGCGGTGCGCGACGGTGAGGAGGTGCTGTCCGCGGTCGGCGGGGCGCTCGGCGTGCGAGGTTCGGTCACCGGGTCGGGGGCGATGACGCGGAGCCGGCTGCTCGACATCCGCGGGCGGGTCACCGCCGAGCTCACCGCCGCGCCGACGCTCCTCGTCATCGACAACTGCGAGCACGTGGTCGACGCCGTCGCCGAGCTGGTGGGTGGCCTGCTCGCCACGACACGTGACCTGCGGGTGTTGACCACCAGCCGGGCGCCGCTCGGTCTGGCCGCCGAACAGGCGGTCGCGCTGAGCCAGCTCGACCGCGACGACGCCGGTGCGCTCTTCGGCACCCGGGCCCGGGCGGCGCGAGCCGACGTGGTGCTCGACCCAGGTGCCGTCGCCGAGGTCGTGGACCGGCTCGACGGCCTGCCCCTCGCACTGGAGCTCGCCGCGGCGAGGCTGCGGACGATGACGGTGGAGGAGGTCCGCCGCGGGCTCGAGGACCGGTTCGCGCTGCTGCGGTCCCGGGGCCGCCTGGCACCCGTACGGCACCGCACCCTCGAGGCCGTGATCGAGTGGTCCTGGGACCTGCTCGAGCCGCCGGCCCGCGAGGCGCTGGCGCGGCTCGCCGTGCTGCCCGACGGCGTCACCCGCCGGACCGCCGAGGTCCTGCTCGGCGCGAGCGGTTCGGATCTCCTCGACACCCTGGCGGAGCAGTCGCTCCTCGTGGTGTCCGAGACCGGCGGGGCGACGCGCTTCCGGATGCTCGAGACCGTGCGCGAGTTCGGTCTGGCCCGGCTCGAGGCTCTCGGGCTCGCCGACGACGCCCGCGAACGCGTCGACGGCTGGGCGGCTGAGCTCGTCGCACGCCATGCGCCCGACCTGCTCGGTCCGCACGAGTTCGCCGCGGTCGACGCGCTGCGCGCGGAGGACGCCAACCTCACCGATGTCGTACATCGTGCACTGCGCCGCGGCGACCCCGCGGTCGTCACGGAGGTGCTGTCCGGGCTGGCGACGACGTGGGGCATCACCGGTGACAACGCCCGCCTGTTCGCCGTCGCCGACGCGGTCGAGCAGGTCCTCGCCGGCTGGA
>JBOFLR010000362.1:0-2611 GCA_051657965.1 Dermatophilaceae bacterium | reverse complement strand
GACGGCCGGATCGCCGAGAAGGGCGGCCCCGTCTCCCGCGATCGGCGTGAGGCGGCCCGCCACGATCGGGGTCGTGTCGTCGTGCTGGGTCATCGGCGCGAGCCTACCCGCGCCCCGCCACCATCCCGGACCACGCGCCTCTCCCCGCGGGATCCGGAGCATCCCGCCAAGTCATGGCGATATAGCACCCTGACTTGACGACAACCTCATGAGCGGGCGGGATGCCCCTGATCCCGCGCGAGCTCCTGGTCGCGCACGACCCTCCTGATCCCGCGCGAGCTCCTGATCCCGCGCGAGCTCCTGATCCCGCGCGAGCTCCTTCCTGGTCGCGCACGAACGCCCTGATCCCGCACGAGCATCGAAGCCGACACGCCGCATCCGTTGCCGCAGTCGCTGCATCCGTCACGCGCGGCTGCTGCATCGGTCGTGTGCGGCTACCGTCGGGCTCGTGATCATCGTCGCAGGATCGCTCCGGGTGAAGCCGGCCGAGCGCGAGCGCTATCTCGAGCTCGTCGCCACGGTCGCTCCAGGAGCGCGGCGGGCGCCGGGGTGCCTGGACTTCGTGCAGGCCGCGGACCCGATCGACCCGGCGCGGATCAACGTCTACGAGCGGTGGGAGTCCGACGAGGCACTTCTCGCCTTCCGCGCCTCCGGCGGCGACGACGAGGACTGGTCGACGGTGCCCGACATCGTGGCGGCCGAGGTGCGGAAGTACCGCATCTCCGCCGTCGAGGACCCCTGATCGGCGGCGTGCCACGCCCGTCGGACAGGTCTCCGCGGCCCCCGCGAGCGACGCCGGTCGTCATCCCGGCGGATGACGACCGCCCGCCTCCCGCTCAGGCGCTCGCGACCAGCCGAGCGACGGCTTTCTCGACGGCGGCTTGGCGCTTCTCCGGAGTCGGGTACCGGCGGCGGAGCGTGCCGGCGATGGTGACGCCGTCCTCGTACTGCTCGACGACCCGAGGGTCGATGTACGAGCCGCGAGCCACCGTCGGGGTGTTGCCCAGGTAGGCCGCGACCTCGTCGACGGCGGCCTTCACCGCTCGTCTCCGGGACCGCTCGCTGTGCCCCGGCTCGGGCGTCTCGGCGAGTGCGACCGCGGCGAGCACGGTGGCGTGCCAGGTGCGGAAGTCCTTGGCGGTGAGGTCGTCGGCGACCAGCTGGGCGAGGTAGGCGTTGACCGCCGCGGCGTCCAGGGGCGACCACCGGCTCCCGTCGCGGTAGGCGAGCAACCGGTCGCCGCCACCACGGCGGCGGCGCATGTGCATGATGGCGTCGACGACCTGCGGGTCGCTGATCGTGATGGTGTGCTCGACGCCCGACTTGCCGGTGAACGAGAACACCAGGTCCTCGCCCCGGCGGCGCACGTGTCGCTTCTCCAGGGTCGTGAGCCCGAAGGACCCGTTCGCGTCGGCGTAGGCGTCGCTGCCGATCCGGAAGTACCCGAGGTCGAGCAGCCGGGTGGCGGTCGCGGTGGCGCGCACGAGCGGCATCCCCTCGCCCACCAGGTCGGACACGATGCGCTCGCGGGCGGCGGCGAGGCGGGCGCCCGCACCGGCCACCCGGTCGAACTTCAGCTGGTCGCGCTTGGCCCGCCACGCCGGGTGGTAGAGGTACTGCCGCCGGCCGGCCGCGTCGGTTCCGACGGCCTGGATGTGACCGTTCGGCCACGGGCAGATCCACACGTCCTGCCACGCCGGCGGGATGACGAGTGCGCGCACCCGTGCGACGTCCTCGGCGGCGAGGGCGTTGCCGTCGGCGTCACGGTACGAGAAACCCTTGCCTACCCGGCGCCGGGTCCATCCCGTCGACCGGGGGTTGACCCGCCGCAGCCGTGACATGCACGTGCGTCTACCCGCGTGGCCGTCGGGCAACCCAGTGCGGCAATCAGGTTCGACGGTTTCGACGTCAGCGCACGGCTCCCTCGACGATGACGGCGAGTTCGGCGACGGCGGCGTCCAGGGGCGCGGAGCTGCCCTCGGCACGCGCCAGTGCGACCGCGCCTTCGACCGTGGCGACGATGGTGACCGCCAGTCGCGGCGCCCGCTCCTCCGGCACGCCGCTGGCGACGAGCGACTCGGTGAGGGCGCGGTTCCACTCCTCGAACACCGCGTGCGCCGTGGCGTGGTGACGAGGGTCGGTGGCTGTCGCCGCAGCGAGCACGGTGCAGCCCTGGCGGTAGCCGGTGCGCTCCAGGATCCGCCGCCACGCGTCGGCGAACACGGCCAGGGCGCTGGCCGTGCCCTGCATCCGCGACGCCTCGAGAGCCTCCACGATCTGCCGGCCGACGAGGTTCACGGCCTCGTCGACGAGCTGGGCCTTGCCGCCGGGGAAGTAGTGGTAGGTGGAGCCGAGCGGTACCCCTTCGGTCTCGGCGAGCACCCGCAGGCTCATCGCGTCGACTCCCTGACAGCCGATGATCCGGGCAGCTCCGATGACCATGCGCTCGCGAGTAGCCCGCGGTGGGCGGGTGGTCGCCGAGACGCCTGCAGCGCGTGGCTCGGCAGATGTCGCCGCGGTCGGAGGCGGCTCGGCTGTCGTCACGAGGCCCAAGTGTATTGCCCGAACTATGACGAGTGTCATATGGTCGGCCCCATGACCATCTATGACA
>JBOFLR010000361.1:0-3519 GCA_051657965.1 Dermatophilaceae bacterium | reverse complement strand
CGCGGTCTCGACGGACACGAACGGGGTGTCGCTGATGAGGAGGTCGAGGTCGTAGGTCGTGGGCCCGGCGGTGAACCACACCGTGAACGCGTCGAGGGCGAGCGGGATGCGGGCGCCCGGGGAGAGCCACGCCTGGAACAGGCCCTTGGTGTCGGCGACCGTGGCGGTGAGCGTGGACCCCACGTTGGTGAGCCACCACAGCTCGTGCTCGCGGTGCACCTGGAGGAACACCCGGTGCAGGTACGGGTTGTCGTCGACCTCGACGTCGGCGACCCGGCCGATGGTCAGGGGCCGATCCTCGGGCGCGACGAACCGCTCGCCGCAGAACTCGACAGTGACTCCCACCGGTGCCCTCCCTGGGTGCGGATGACGCTCGCCCGGCACCTCCGAGAGCGGCACCGGTCGCCGCGAGCCTAGCCGCGCCGCAGGACACCAGTTTCTGAGGAGCCCAGCCGAGCGATCGTCGGCCTGGTGCCCGTCCACCCCGTCGAGTGAGCGGGACAGCGCGGGATGCCGCGCAGGTCCCGTTCACTCGTTCACGACAGACTCGGCGTCAGGGGCGGATCCGCAGCTGGGCGTCGTTGATGTCGAAGAAGTAGTTCCCGACCGCCTCGATCTTGATCCGAGCCCGGTCCGTCACCACCCTCGGGACACGGACGGACTGAGAACCGTCGTTCGGGGTGCTGGAGGCGAGCACGGTGCCGAAGGTCGCGCCGCCGTCGGTCGACAGCGAGATCTTGACGTTCCGCGCCAGCGGCCGGGTGCCGTTGACCTTCCAGGTCACCGTGGTGGGCTGGCCGCCGGCCAGGGTGGTGCGGGCCGCCTGCGAGGAGACGAGGAACGGGCCGGCCGACGGGTCGAGGGTGAGGGTGACGTCGTCGTACGACGTGCCGCCACCTCCCACGAACCCGTCGCGGGCCGTGACCCGGAAGTTCATCGCGGGGGTGGTGCTGCCGGCGGTGCCGACGTAGCCGGCCACCGGCAGGAACTCCGAGAAGCACTCGCGGATCTTCGGGTCGACCGGCGGCACCGGATCACCCTCCGGGGGCAACGGCGGGGCCGCCGGGCACGTACCGGTGGCCGCGTTGGTGTTGCCGGACAGGATCTGCGCCAGGTCGGGAAGACGCGGGTCGGGTTGCCGTCGGCCTGGTTCTGTCCCGGCGACGGGCTCTGCTGGGAGTCCTCGTCGGACACCTCCGCGGCGGTACCGAAGACCCGGAACAGCGGACCGGCCTTCTTGACGTTGTCGACGAGCCCGGTGCCGGTGTCGCCGCCGACGTCGTTCTGCTCCCAGAGGTAGGTGATGGCGTCGCCGCTGTCGTCACGGCCGGTCGCGGTCAGCGCGAACGGGGTCCGCATCGGCAGCGTCTTGTCTGCCGGGGCAGCCACGGTGGGGTTGCGGTTGCCGCTGGACACGGGCGTGCCGGCGTTCTGCGCCTCCCCGCCCCGAGCGGTCTCGCCCACGAAGCCCTCGACGCCGGCGCTGGCGCTCGTCACGGTGAGCGACGCGACATCGGTGTCCGTGTCGTCGGCTCCGTGACGGTCGGGGTGTCGTTGAAGATGACCTGGAACCCCGAAACGTCCACCCCTGGCGGTGTCTCGGGCGCGCTGAACTCGTCGAAGCCCCAGCCGGCGATCGACACCGGCCGCCCGGTCAGCGTCTCGACCGCGGCGTCGAGTGTCGCGGCGTCGTAGTCGGCGAACGGGATCGTCTGAGCAGGCTTGTCACCGAAGCCGAGCTGGAACGACTCCCCCGCGGCGTCGAACCCGCGCAGCGACACGGTCTGCACCTCCACGTTGTCGTACGGCGCGCTCTGCATCACCGCGAAGATCTCGTCCTGGCTGCGCTGGGAGAAGTACGGGTCGGAGTGCGGCTGGAGGTCGTCCTGGGAGCAGATGCCGGCGTAGGCCATCACCGAGCTGCCCGACCCCGGCTCCACGGAGGTCGATCCCACACGATTCCTGCCCGAGCAGGCGCGCTGGACCCCGTCGAAGGTGTGGTTGCCGCCGAACTGGTGCCCGATCTCGTGGGCGACGTAGTCGATCGCGTAGAAGTCACCGACGGGTTCCGGCAGACCGGTGCAGCCACCGCCCTTGTAGTCGCCGCCGATCACCCCGACGTAGGCGATGCCGCCGCCGCTCTTGCCGAGCGCGATGTGACCGACGTCGTAGTTGGACGCGCCCACCAGCTGACCGAGCACGGTGCGGTTGCGCCCCAGGGTGGGCACGTCGCACGCGTCCAGGTCGCCGGCGACGTCGTCCTCCTCGCCTGGCCCACCCGGGTCCGCCACCCGGAAGCACGGCGCGGCGCCGCACGGCCCGTCGGCGCCGACGGCCTTCGCGTCGGTGTCGAGGTTGAGGTCGTCGGTGGCGTTGACCAGTCGCAGGGTCACGGCCAGGTCGTCGTTGTAGATCTGGTTGACCCGGTTGACCAGGGTGACCTTCTCGGCCAGCACGTTCTGCGAGCCGAAGTAGGCGGCGTATGACGGGTCGGACACCATGGCGAGCCGGTAGTACCGGCGCTGGACAGGAGCACCGGCCGCCCGGTCGGCTTCCTGCCTGGACCGCACGGTGTCGCGTAGCGATCGGACCTCGCCCTCCTGGCGGCGCTGCTCCGGCCTCGGCAGCTCGGAGCCGTAGTAGCTGAGATGCGTCGACACCCCGCGGGAGTTGGTGGCCGGGTCGACGAACCACGACCGCTGGCCGGCGGGGTCGCGCACCGCCGCGTGGAAGCCCATCGGGGTGATGTCGAGGGCGATGGTGAGCCGCTCGTCGTCCACCCCCCGGCCACCCCACGTGCGGATCTCCGGATGGGCGGCAGCCAGCTCGGACTCCATGGTCTGGGTACTCGTCACGCGGAACCGCTGAAGGGTTCCCGCCGGGTCCGGGATCTCGACCACCGCGGAGGCGTCCCCGGACGGGAGGGCCGAACGGAGCGCCGCCTGGTCGACCCGGGATGCCGCGTACGTGTCCGGCCGGACCCGCGCGTCCGTCCCGCCCGGCTGGACGCTCGTCATCCGGCTGAACGGCGAGTCGTCGGCGTACGCCGTTCCTGCCGAGACGGGGCCGGACACGACGGCGACGGCGAGGATGCCGAGTGTCGTGACGGCCGAACCCGTCCGTAAGCTTCTACGAAAAGGGTTCAAGGACAGGCGTTACGCATGAGGGCGTGGCTCCTGGGAGAAGGTGACGAGCAACGCGGCCACCCTAGGGCTACCTCGCGACCCTGTCGACTCGAACGCAGACCGGCCACCGTGCCACGGCAGGAATCACCACGATGCCGCCGGCAGAAATGCCCATCGTTCGGGCGGCTCGATCGACGATTCCGGTTCGGCGCCCCCGAGATCGGCGAGGTACCGGCTCCGCGTCATCCGTGCAGTTCGCGGTAGCGCTCGGCGGCGCCCGGATGCAGCGCCACCGGAGAGGTGTCGACCAGCGTCTGCCGGGTGAGGAACTGGATGCCGGTCGACAACGGCGGGACGAGCTCGCGCGCACGTGCGAGCACGAGGTCGACCAGCC
>JBOFLR010000360.1:0-10196 GCA_051657965.1 Dermatophilaceae bacterium | reverse complement strand
CCGTCGATCGGCGGGGTGGCGTAGAACTCCATCCGCGGGCAGAGGTTGTAGTCACCCTCGCGGCAGAAGTCGCACACCCGGCACGGGCGCTGCGGCTCGATCGCCACCCGCTGCCCGACGCGTGCCGGGTCGACCCGGTTCCCGACCGCCACGATGCGGCCACTCGCCTCGTGCCCGAGCACCAACGGGGACTCCACCACGTACGGCCCGATGCGGCCGTGCCGGTAGTAGTGCACGTCCGACCCGCAGACCCCGACGCTGGCCACCTGCACCAGCACCTCGGTCGGCCCGGGGGCAGGCACCGGACGTTCCTCGAGGGTGAGCTGCTCGATGCGCTCGAGCACGCTGGCCGTCATGGTCGAGGGGATGTCGGTCATGTCTGTCCCTTCTGGTGCGGGAGTCACCGGCGCCGTCTCGATCGCGGGGACCGACGGTGGGTCGGTCGGGCCGGCATCTCGCCGGTGCCTCAAGCATCCTGTCACCACGTGTCGCTCGGACGCCACGCTCCCGGACCCGGTGAGTTGCCGGCCGCAGCCCGTGACCAGCGGACTGCGCTGGTCACGGGCCGTCAGCCGTCGGGGTGGGACGTTCCGCCGCTCACGCACCGCCGCTCACGCATCGGCCCGGCTACGCCGGCGGGCTCGGCGACGCAGCTGCGGGCCGAGCCACATCCAGAACCCTGTACCGACCAGCGCAGGGAGCATCAGCACCTGCACCGCGAGCCTGATCGGTTCCACGAAGTCGGCCGGCGCGTAGATCAGGGTCGCCACGGGGAGACCCAGCCCGAGGTGTGCGTAGCGGATGACGGCGCGCCGCGAGCCGGGCGTGGACCGGCGAGCCGGAGAACGGGCGGCCATCACGCGACCCGTCGAGAGCGACGCGCGTCCGCGAGAAGCGAGAGCGCGGTGGCGGCCAGGGTGACCGCGAGGCCGGCGGCGACCAGGACGGCGGCAACCCCGGTGGCCGCGGAGACCACGTGGGCGAGATTGGTGCCGTGCGCCCACGGGTGGTACTGCTCGTGGGGTGTCTCGATGAGTGCGTGGGCCAGGCCGATCGCGACGGTCAGCGCCGCGACGAGTCCGGCGCTGACGGAGGGGTGGCGGTGGCGCGTCGCGGCGGCGAGCGCGAGCACCGGGTAGGCGGCCAGGCTGACCGTGAACTCGTTGACCTCCGGGGTGAAGGGGAAGCCGCTGTGGTTCGCCCGGACGACGTGGTCGACGTGGTGGAGCACGCCGATGGCGGTGCTGGCGGCGAGCAACACGCCACTTCGGTGTGAGCCGATGGCGCTGGTGGTGCGAGCCCGGTCGACGGTGCCGAGCCGGAGCGTGGTGCTGGTCATGGTGACCTCCGTGGTAGGCAACAATGTTGTCGGCGACTACATTGATGGTGGCGACCATACGACTATGATGTTGGCTATGTCAACATCAAGCTCGGGTGCCGGCCGCACGTCGTCGGGCTACCACCATGGCGACCTGCGCAACGCGCTGCTCGCGCAGGCCCGGGAGCTGGTCGCCAGCTCCGGCCTGGACGCGGTGAGCCTGCGCGAGCTGGCGCGCCGGGCGGGGGTGAGTCATGCCGCGCCGTCGCGCCACTTCGCCGATCGGGGCGAGGTGCTCGAGGCGCTGGCCGTCGAGGGGTACCGAGAGCTGGCGCGTCGGATGCGGGTCGCCCAGACCGACACGGACGACGTCGTGGACGGTGTCCAGGCGCTCGGGATGACGTACGTCGCCTTTGCGGTGGAGCAGCCGGCCGTCTTCCGGCTGATGAGCCGACCCGACATGGCCGGTTCGGCCAGCCGTGGTCCGAGCCTGGCGGTGCGACAGGCTGCCCGGGAGTCGTTCGGTGTGCTGGTCGACCACGTCGCCGAGGGGCAGCGCAGCGGCCGGGTCGTCGTCGGTGAGCCGCGGGTGCTCGCGCTCAGCGCATGGGCCGCAGTCCACGGTCTCGCCGTCATCCTCGGCGAGCGCCTGCTCGACGACGACGAAGCCGCCATCGGCGCCACCGAGCTGGCCCGTGCCGTCACCGGCCTGGTTCTCGACGGGCTCCGCCGTCGCGAGAACGCAGGACCGGAGGGGCTCGGGCCTAGAGGTGCGTCGGACGACGGGTCGGCGAGCACGGACGGTACGGCGCGTCATCCGGCCGGATGACGCGCGCAGCGGTTCGGCTCGGCCGCCCCGCCGACGACCGAGCAGGTCAGGGAGCGGGGATGCGCTGGGGGAGCAGCTCGAGCAGGCGGCGGAAGGTCAGGATGGTGGGGTAGTACCAGACGGCCGCCTCGTCGGCGTCGACGGTGACGACCCGGCCGGCACGCACCACCGGCAGCGACCGGATGACGGCGTTTGTGCCCACCGCGGCCCACAGCTCGTCGGTGACCACCCAGACGTCGGTGTCGCCGAGCTGGTCGACGGTCTCCAGCGAGAATGTCGTCTGGTAGTCGGTGGCCGGGTCGGCATCCGGGCCGGTCACCAGCGGCTTCGGCGTGGCCAGGCCGACCGACTCCATGGTGCCCACCGTGGTCGTGAGGTCGTTGGACACGAAGATCTCGGTGGCGTCGCCGGTCAGGAACGCCACCGACGTGCCGGCCCGGTCGGCCATGGCGGTGCGTGCGGCGTCGCGCCGGTCCTCGAGGTCGTCGAGCAGCCGTTGCGCCTCGGGGCCCTTTCCGACGGCGTCGCACACCATGCGCAAGTTCTGCTCCCATTTGAGGTCGTCGTTGTACTGCACCACCGTCGGGGCGATGCCGCGGAGCTGGTCGTAGACATCCTGGAGCCAGCCGTTGTGGCCGAGCACGAGGTCGGGCCGGAAGCCGGCGATGGCCTCGAGCGGCGGCTCCGGCCGGAACGCGAAGCCGTCGACCTCGTCGCCGACCAGGCCCTGCTGGTACTCGACGAACCGGTCGTCGGAGCCGCCGTTGAACCCGGCCGCTACGGGCTGCACGCCGACGGCGAGCAGGGTGTCGAGATCCATCTGCCCGGTCACTGCGACGATGCGCGCCGGCCGGTCGGGCACCTCGGTCGTGCCGCTCGCGTGCCGGATTTGCCGGCTCGCGGCGGACGAGGACGAGGGCGAGGAGCTGCTGCATCCGGCGACGGTCAAGGTGGACGCGCCGAGGCCACCGAGCAGGTGTCGTCTGGTGAGCGAGCGGCGGTGCGTCGGTCGAGTCGAGAGACGTGGTGAGGCCGAAGGGGCGGGGCGAGTGGTGATCACCAGCATAGGTTAGGTGACCCTAACCACAGCTGTCAGGCCGGGATGACGTCATCCGGTGCGGCAACCCGGTGGCGTCGTGGCGCGGTGTCCGGCGGACATCGTGGTACGGCCCCCGACGGCGCCCCGCCGGTGCATCATCCCGGCGGCATCACCCGTGTTGGCGAGGCCGACAGGCGGCCGATACCCTGATCCGGCGTTGGAGGCGTCGCCTAGTCCGGTCTATGGCGCCGCACTGCTAATGCGGTTTGGGCTAACCGCCCATCGAGGGTTCAAATCCCTCCGCCTCCGCACCGTCATGGCCCCGGTCGCCGCCGCGACCGGGGCCATGCCCGTTCCAGACCGGCCGGCGCCAGACCGGTCGGTTGGCCGGCCGGCCGGACTGCACGAGCCGGCGAGACGCGGTCCATCGGACGTGTGCTGCATCGGCGGCTGCGGCCGGCCGGTTCGTTTCGCCTGCCGCCGCCGGGGTAGTGCGGATGATGTCGGAGCGAGTTCCATGCGCCGGCGCCGGGCGCCGAACAGGTGTCCCGGCAGGGTCGAGACCAGTGCCCGTACCGGCGACGTCGACCGCTGGGTATCCGTCGCGGCGGTCGTGCTCGATCGCTCGGCGCGGCTGCCCTGTCGTGCCGGCCGGACGGTACGCCGTTCCCCTACCGCCACGACCCACCACCAACACCACCGCTGTCCGAAAGGACCCCGTTCATGAGCACCGACAGCATTCACCCCTGCACCCCGGCCGGCCGGCCACCGTCGGTGCACTCCGGGGCCCGTGACCGGAGAGTCGGCGACATCCGATGAGCACCGGACACCCGGCTCACGAGAGCACCACGCGCACGGCCGGCTCCACCGCACGTGAGGACGCCGAGCGCACCGGCCGGAACGGAGGCGTCGGCCGCGGCCCGGATGACGCCACCGACGGTTCAGCCGTGCACCGGGAGCGAGCCGCGCACCGGGCGACGGTCGTCGCCGCGGAGAAGGAGCAGTTCGGCGGCATCAAGGCCGGTTCGGCGTTCTTCGGCTGGCTTACCGCCACCGGTACCGCCGTGCTGCTGACCGCGCTTCTGGCCGCCGCGGGCACCGCCGTCGGCCTGGCGACCGACACCGACGTCGATGCCGCGACCGATCAGGTCGCCTCCGAGGTCGGCACGATCGGGATCGCCGGTGCCGTGGCCCTGTTCGTCATCCTCTTCGGGTCGTACTACTGCGGCGGCTACGTCGCCGGGCGGATGGCCCGGTTCGACGGGGCCAAGCAGGGTCTCGCCGTGTGGCTGTGGGCACTGCTCGTGGCCGGCCTGGTCGCGCTGCTCGGTGCGGTGGCCGGCAACGAGTACAACGTGCTCGCCGAGCTGAACACCTTCCCACGGATTCCGGTGGGCGAGGGCGACCTCTCCACCGCGGGACTCGTCGCGGCGGCCGTGGCGGTCCTCGCCAGCCTGGCCGGAGCCGTTCTCGGCGGACTCGCCGGAATGCGCTACCACCGCAAGGTCGACCGCGCCGGCCTGGGCGACTGACGCCGGACGTCCGGACCGCCGGATTGGGGTGAGACGGCGACCCGTCGCTCACTCGTTGCTCCATGAAACACCGAACAGGAGACACGATGCAGATCGACAAGCAGCAGATCATCGACATGCTCAAGAGTCGCGGTGACCACGACAAGGCCGACCAGGCGCAGACCGACCTGCCCGACCAGGTCGACACCGACCAGCACGCCGAGCACCTCTCGACCCTCGGCATCGACCCGAGCGACCTCACCGGTGGCGCCGGCGGCATCGGGGACAAGATCGGTCTCTGACCCGCGTCCCCGAGGGGCGTCCACGGCAGCGGTCGTGGACGCCCCTTCGTCGTGTCACGGCTTGACCGCGATGCTCGAGCTCGACGCAGTGTTACGCGTCCGGCCGGGTTGCCGGATACCTGCACTCGGTGTCCACCGTCGCCGTCATGTTGCGGACCGTGGAACGCGCCGACTCCTGTGGGTGTGCATACCCCGATCGATCGGCGAGGAGTGACCCTCGTCGTATCGCCCGGTACGGCTCAGGGGGGGTCAGCCGGCGAATCTGAACCACTGGTGGCGTGCAAGGAGTGGGACCGGCGGACCGTCGTAGCGGACGACGCCGAGCGTCGCGCGAGCTTCGTCGACGTCGAACGGCAGTGTCTCGCGCTCGCTGAATCCAGCGGCGGCGAATAGTCGACGAACTGGAGCGATGAAGTCGTCAGCACCGTGGAGGCTGCGACCGCGGCTCCAGATCAGCGTCGCGCCAGGCGCACAGAGCTGGGGCATCGCGTTGACGGTCGCGGACACGTCCGGCTCGTTGAGGTTGCCCAGTACGCCGACGAGCAGTACGACGTCGGCGGGCACGGCACGCAGGTTGGCGTAGGTCGTCGAGAAGCCGGCGTCGGCCGCTACGACCTCAACGGTCGCCTCTGTATCCGCTGCGGCTGCGCGTGCTCGCTCAACCAGCTGCGGGAGGACTTCCACGAGTGCGACTGTGACTCGGCTGGCGTCGTCCCGTCCCTTGAGCACGCCAAGAATGTCCCGTCCGTCACCGGCGCAGAGGCTCAACACGCGCACCGGTCCGGGCCGAGCACTCAGCTCGGTCCGCAGCACTTCGCGGATGAGTTCCAGACGTCGGGAGAGGCTGGAGTTCGGGTCGTCGTACATGTCGTGCCAGGCCAGGTAGTCGCGCACGTCGGTCACATGTCGATCATGGCGGATGTCGACCGAGCGCATGCACCCGTCCCGGGCCGAGGCGTCGAGTCGGGCGCGTCACTCCGGCACTGCACGGTTCCGGGCACTCGGCCGGTCGAGGTTGACGACAGTCGGCGTTGGTCGGGGGTGCCTGACAGCGACGAGCATGGCGTTGGACATGGGCGGGAGGGTCGGCGGCGCCGATCGGCTGGACCGGGCATGGCCGCGCGAGGGCGGGGCAGGGTGGCCGGCTTGGTGGGCGCCTCGATGAGCCAGGCGCGATCTCGTTGCACGACCGAGTCGATCGGGTCGATGACCACGCGGTCCACTAGGCAGCCGCATGCGTAGCGGGCGAGCGGGTGTACGCATCGTCGTCGCGCTTTCGTCTCGGGTCGCGATGCTCCGCACCCGCCAGCCGGCCGTCGGCACCGAGGACGGGCCGGTGTTCCCCGACCGCCGAGGCGGCTACCGCGACCGGAACAACGTCGGCCGCGCTTTCCGCGAGGTTCGAGCCGGGACCGAGTTCGCATGGGTCAAGACGCACACCTACCGCAGGACCGTCGCCACCGTCCTCGACGGCTCCGGTACCTCCGCCCGGATGATCGCCGACCAGCTCGGCCACGCCCGCATCTCGACGACCCAGGACGTGTACATGGGCCGTCGTACCGTCGACAGCCGCGTGGCGGATGCCCTCGACGGCATCGACCCCTCGCGCGAGAACGACGGGGCCGAGCAGGAGGACGACGGCGAGGCCGAGCCCGGATGAGTGCCCCCACAAGTGCCCTGAGCGCCTTCACTGGCTGGCTGTGCTGGCGCTTCTGCTGGTCAGAGTGGGCCCCGTGGGGCTCGAACCCACAACCTACGGATTCCCGTGTGAATCCGCACCGGTCGTGCGTGAGTTGCTGGACTTTCGTTGCAGCACAAGCAATCTCGTTGGTTGCCGGTTCACGACAGCTGACGTTGGTTGAGGGTGCCTGACAGCGAAAAGCATGGCGTTGACCATGGGCGGGCGGCCGGCGGCGCTGATCGGCTGGACCGGACTGGCCGCCCGAGGTACATTGACATGGCGATGGGGTACTACCCCCTGAGAAGTGAACCCGATACCCGTCCGGACGGTCGCGGTGTCGGGTTTCGCGCTTCTAGAGGTCGACGACGGTGACCACGGGGCGGACGCGCGCGCGCAACTGACCACCGCGGGTCCACGCCCAGCCCACGGCGTCGGCGATCCACAGGAGCGGCTCTTCGTGTCGCTTCTGGTGGTGGTAGGCGAAGGTTGGGGCAGGGTGGCCGGCTTGGTGGGCGCCCTCGATGAGCCAGGCGCGATCTCGTTGCACGACCGAGTCGATCGGGTCGATGACCACGCGGCCCACTTGGCGGCGGCATGCGTAGCGGGCGAGCGCGTGCACGCAGGTTCGTCGCGCCTCCATCTCGGGCATCTGCCTGGGTACGCGATGGATGAGAACGGCGGGGTTGAGTTCCACGATGGTGGCAAGGATGGCCGGTGCTCGTTTCGCTTCCTTCCTCATGTGGAGGCTCCGCTGGCCCGGAAGGAGGAGCCTGCGCATCGCCGCTCGTGCTGCGGTGATCGACCCCGACGGAAGTACGGCACACATGAGCAGGTAGTCACCGGCGGTGGACTCATCGACGTAGATGTGCCCGGAGCGATATCGGTCGTCGTGCTCTGTGGTCAAGGGGTCTCTCTCGGCCGCTCAGGAGCGGTTGAGGGTCATGGTTCGCTCGCGAGAGCGTAGTCGACGCCACGGTTGGGTCGTCGATGTGCGACGCGGGACACGCTGCTTGACCGACCGACCCCTTGACCCCTAGGTCGACGAGCCGCTGGTGGTGTGCGGCGTTCGTCGTGTCGCGATGTCCGTCGACCCGCACAACCGTGCATGTCGTTGGGGCAGATTGGGGGCTGATGCCCCGCCCGTCCAGGGAGAGCCGCCGACCCATAGCGGAGCCTGGGAGCTGGCCGGAGTGGTCGGGTCAAGGGTGGCCGTAGGCCATCGCGTCAGCGACGCGCAGCGCCCTTGATGCGGCCCGGAGGCCGGTGGACAGTGGAGTGCAGGGCGGGCGGCGGAGGTGAGTTTGCACCGTGTGCGGCCTCCGCGTCAGGGACACTGTCGACGTGAGCGAGCCGGGTGACGCATCTGCGCGACGGGCTGATCTTCGCGCTGCTCCGTGGCGTCAGCGACCGCGTCGGTCAGTCCCGCAAGTTCTCCGTAGCTCGGGCTGGCGGTTGATCGTGTTCCCGTTCATCTTCGCGCCGATCATGATTGGCGCGGTCGTTTCGGGCTTGCGGGGAGGCCCAGGGCCTACCGCGCGCGACTGGGTCGTGCTGGTACTTGCGTTCATCCCGTGGACCTTCCTGGCCGTGTGGTTGCGCCGACCTACAGCGAAGTAGGGCTGCTCCTTCGTCGCACGTCTGGCGAGCATGTGGGCGTGGGGATGCGACGGGGGTGCGCGGAGGGCGAGAAGCGCCTGGAGCGTGGGGGTCCTTGTCGCGGGGCCCCACGCCGCGGCGCGGAGCGCCGCTCTTGACGCCGCCACCGTCGCGGTCGACCACACCGTCATCCGGGTCACCGCGCACGGCCTGGCCCGCACCAGCACCAAGTCCGTCGCCGGGGAGCGGACCCTCACCCTGCCGACCTGGGCGGTAGCGATGCTCCGCGTCCGGTACGCCGGCGGCACCGGGCTCGACGCCCCGGTGTTCCCCGACACCCGCGGCGGCCTGCGCGACCCGAGCGACACCCGCCGGACCCTGCGCGCCGCGCTCGATCGGGCTGGGTTCGACTGGGTCACCTCGCACAACTTCCGCAAGACCACCGCGACCCTGCTCGACGATGCCGGCCTGTCCGCCCGGCTCATCGCCGACCGGCTCGGCCATGCCCGCCCCTCGATGACCCAAGACGTCTACCTCGGCCGCCGCGCTGTCGACCCCCGCGCAGCGCGCGCGCTCGACGACGCATTCGGCGACGGCTGACACCGGGGCGTTTCCCATGGGTGTTGCATGGTTCCGGGAACTCGGCCGGTCACCGTCAATGATGTTTCTGCTGGTCAGGGTGGGCCCCGTGGGGCTCGAACCCACAACCTACGGATTAAAAGTCCGCAGCTCTGCCAATTGAGCTAGAGGCCCGGAGGTCGTCGGTGGCGAGACGACCGGATCGAGGATAGCCGGGGTGGGCCGACCCGCCGACGCGGCGACCTGGTAGATGATCAGCCAGCTGCGCGCTCGACCGGGTGAGCTGGCGACGACGCGCGGGCCCGTCCCAGTCGGGACGGGACCGCGCGTTCGGATCAGCGGGCGGGATGGGCTCTCAGGAGCTCGAGTACCCCTGGTCGGCCGAACGGGGCCGGGTGGCTTCGCCGTACAGGGGAGTCGACTGCTCGTATGCCTGGGTGGGCTGGTCGTACCCGGTCGATCCCTGGCCGTAGCCCGTCGACGACTGGTCGTAGGCGGCATCCGAGCCGTGCTGGCCGTAGCCGGCATCCGCGACCCGCTGCTGCACCTGCGTCGTCGCGCTGGGGCTCTGGGCGGCCGCCTCGCGCATCCGCGGTGCCTCCTGCTCGGCCCGCGAGAGGTACTGCTCCCAGCGGCCCTGCATCGGACGCACCAGGCCACCGCCGACCCCGACCACGAGGATGCCGGCGACGGTCGCCAGCACGGCGATCAGCACCGGCGTGGTCACCGTGGTGGCGATGCCCACCTGGTTCAGCGCCGCGATGACACCGAGACCGAGGATGAAGACCGAGGCGATGTTCGCGAGCAGCCGGCCGTACGACAGGCCGCCGAGGGTGCCCTCGACGAGGGTCTTCACGCCGGCCGCGATGGCGGCGGCGACCACGACGATGACGATGGCCACGAACACCTGCGGCAGGAACGCGATGATCGACGTCAGCAGGTCGCTGATCGGGTTCGGCCCCCACACCGAGAACGCCAGCTGCAGCGTGAACAGCAACACGAAGTAGTAGACGAGCTTGGCCAGCACGTCCGAGGCGTCGAACTTCGAGCGCTCCAGCGCCCGCCCGACACCACCGCGCTCGATGGCCCGGTCGAAGCCGACCCGCTCGAGCACCTTGTCCACGACCTTCGCCAGCACCTTGGCGACGATCACGCCGACGACGAGGATGAGGATGAAGAGCAGCAGCTTGGGCACGAAGTCGACGACGGTCGAGAGTGCACCGTCGAGTGCGTCGTCCATGGGTATTCCTCCTGGTGGTGAGCCCGCGGGGCGCGTGCTCGAGACCTTCGGGGGCTACCCGTGGCGAGCAGCGGGCAAACGCGGCGCTGAGGCGTCAGCGG
>JBOFLR010000359.1:0-16836 GCA_051657965.1 Dermatophilaceae bacterium | reverse complement strand
CCGGCCGAACGTGTCCAGCCGGCGGAAGAGCCAGCGGCGCCCGTCATCCACCTGCTCGAACACGCTGATCGCCGACCTGCGGCCGCGCCGCTCCCCGGTGTCGCGGAGCACCCCCACCGGTGACGGCCACACCAGGCCGTCATCGACCGCGGCGCCCGTCCCGACCGGCAGCGATGGCCCACCGACGAAAGGGAGGCCGTCGGTGGACCGGTCCACCGGGTCGGGTGCCGGCTCTTGTCGTCCCAACCTTGCCTCGAGGTCGTCGGCCAAGCCGACCAGCAGCAGCCCGAGCGACCCCGTCATCTTCTCGCCAGGAGCACGTGTCACCCCGAGCGCATCGATCACGATCAGGTCGCCGCCCGGCGCGTAGAAGCCGGCGAGCTCGACGGCGTCCACCCCGGCGGCGCGGAGGTCGGCCTGGATCTCGCGGAGTCCGGCGACGTGCTCCCACCCGACTCCTGTCGGCACCGGTGCGTCCGGGCCCGAGTGGAAGACGTCCCAGCAGAGCGGTGCGTCGACCAGGCTCATCGAGATACCGAAGCGGCCCACGCCGTCGGCGTCCGCCCACCGCACCAGCCGAGGGTCGGCGTGAAGCAGCCTCGGGCTGCTCTGTGCCACGAGCCGGATGCCGGCCACCTCTTCGGCGAAGTCGTCCACCCCGTGGGCGCCCCAGTCACCGGTGACCTCGAGCAGCAGGTCCGCGGGCAGGTCGCTCCGGGGGACCTTGAGCACCCGCGCCGCACCCACCTGACGGCGGGCGGGGTGGTCGAGCACGTAGGAAATGGCGTGCACGGTCCCAAAGGCGCCCTGCCCCACGACGGCGCCGAGCACCGCGAACCCACTCCCCAGGTCCTCCGCAAGCTGACCGTCCGTGATCGCGTCGTCCGGGTCGAGGACCAGGTCGGCGACGTCGTCCGGGCCATCCGGCGGATCGCCGGGTGTCGGGTCGGTCGGGGACCCGAAGGACGCCTCGTCGCCGGGCAGGTGGACGCGGCTGGAGCCGGTGCCGGGATCGCCGGTGAGTCCCAGCTCGTCGGCCTGGTCCGCCGTCAGCGACAGGATCGCAGCACGCCGCACGACAACGTTCCCCGCGATCCGACCGCTCACCGGGTCACCGGGAACGGCGAGACTCGCCGTCGCGGTCAGGGCGATGTCCCCGCTCACGAGCAGCAACGGCCCGGGGCGGCTGCGGATGCTGAGGTCGGAGGGCAGCACGCCGGGATCGAGCGCCGTCGAGAGCCGGATCGCGCGCGATGCGTCGGGGCTGAACGCGCCGACGTTCCCGCTGACCGCCCCGCCGTGCTCGGCGATATGGATCGAGGCCGTGGAGCTGGCGTTCATCCACAGCGCCAGATTGTCCTGCGCCCCCGCGATCCACCCGATCGGCGTCAGATCCCCGACCTGGGCGGCGACCTCCAGAGTCACGGTGCGTCGCGGGCCCACCGTTCCGACCGGGATGACGACCTGCTCCCCCGTGACCAGACGGTCGAGGAGGGAGGACAGCACCTCCGGTGACAACACGGTTCGGATCGTGGACAGCGTCGTGGCGGAGCGTCGGATCCACCGGCCGGTGTCGGTGTCGGAGCTCTGCAGCTCCGTGACGAGGACGTCACGAGCACGGCCCATCGCCACGGGGTCGATGGAGTGGACGACGAGTCCCGCCTGATGCGTCCGTCCAGGTGAGAGGAGCGGGCCAGTCCTCGTGCTCGCGTCGGTTGCTGCGGCGCCCGGAGCGCCGGTCGGTGCCTCGACGGACGGCGGGTCGAGGTGAGCGGCGAGCAGCGGTTCGGCTACCGCCGCACGGTACGTCCAGGTCGTCGTCCGCGTCGCGCTCGGGCCGAGCAGCGCAGCGGTGGCGGCCCCGGCGCGCGCGATCAGCGGCCCGAATCCCGATCGCAGCGCCGGTGGGGTGAGCGATGTCGGCACCAGCACGTCCGGGACCAGGTGCGTGGTGCCGATGTCGTCGGTGACGAGCTCGACCCGGACGTCGACCGGCACGTCGAACACGACGTGGGCCGAGGTGAAGGTGGTGTTCGACTGGTGGATCATCAACGGGGACCGGCCGGATGCCGTGGCGTCGAGCACCGCGCGGTCGACGCGGTGTCCCGCGCCGAGGGAAACACCTCCCGTCAGGGGCCCGGGTGACCGCACCGACGACGAGTGCGACGTCAGCGCGCCGGACAGCCCGAACGTACGTGAGATGTCCTGGTCGACGCGCTCGTTGACCCGCTGCACCGTCACCTCCGCGGCGGTCAGGCGTCCGGGTAGGCGACTCGCTCCGCCGGGCGGCACAGAGGCGGTGATCGACAGCCACCGACGGCGGACGCCGTGGAGGCGCGGCTCGGGTGGCAGCGGGATGGTGAGACTGCCGGCGAGCGCATGAGGGAGCAGGCTCAACCAGCCGTCACCGGTGAGCACCGCGCGGAGCGCGGTCCCCGAGCGGCCCTCGACGACATAGCGCATCCCATGGTCACGGAGCAGAGCGTCCACCTCGGCCCACACGGAGTCGACGAAGGCGCCTTGCGGCATGGCGTACGCGCCGAGCGCGGTACCGGCCCCGATCGCACGGAGCAACCGCTGCTCCTCGGTGGTCGCCGGGCGGTCCGGACCTGCGGCTCGGGGCGTCCACACGGGGACCCGCTGGAGGCGGCGGAACGGGTGCTCAGCTCGTGGTACCGCCAGCGTCACCGCGTCCTCGAGCAGTCGATCGGCCGAGCGGGACGGCATGCGCCGTTGCTGCCCGGCCGGTGTGAAGGTGGCCGTCACCTTGAGGTGGCGCAGCTCGATGTCGACCGGCTGAGCAACGGCACGAAGCACCCGGTCGACGTGAACCTCGAGATAGCGGTGGGCACTGTCCTGGTGCACTCCGAGGTCTACCGACTGGTCCTCGGACCGTTGGCCGATGATCGACGACTCGGTCGCGTTCGTCGCGTCGGTGCCGCCGCCGACGCCGTTCCTCCGCTCGACCACGCCGACCCGGCCCAGCATCGTGTCGACCATCCGCCCCGCCTGGTGATGGTCGTCGAGCACCATCGACACCCCGTCCGGCGCGGACACCGGCCCGCGCCCCTCGGTGGTGAGTAGCTCGGCCGTGACCCGGATACTGCCGAGCAGGGTCACGCCGTCGTAGAACGGGACACGGACCCCGTCACGACGATCCAGCAGGCGCGACAGCCCGATCCGCATCGGCTCGGGGTCCAGCTGCTCGCCGATGTACTCCAGCGCCCCCTCGAAGGCAGCGGCGACACCTGCGCGCGCTGCCGGGGTGCTGGCTCCCATCGCCGCCTCCGCGACCTCGCCGACGAGGTCCCGGACGGCCTCGGCGGCACGCACCTCCAACGGCCACTCGTGCGGAGCCAGCGGTGCCGGCGCCATCGGTCCCGCATCGTTCGGCAGCGGCTCCTCGAGAGCGGTGAACCCGACCGGCACCTGGACCCGGAGCGAGCCGGGAAGCTCGACCGGTTCCGGGGCTGCGGCGACGTCTGTCCCGGGCGGCTCGTCGCCGTCGATCTGCCGCATCGCGGTCACCCGAGCCGACACCTCGAAGGTGACCGGCACCTCGAAGGCATCCGTGGCGCCCGGCACGGACGCCCCCTTGTTCGTCCCCGCCCACGGCCCCTCGCCGACGCCCACGACCGCCACGCCGGTGGTCGTGCCGCCGACACTGCCCAACAGCTCGGATGCAGCGATGCCACCGTCGGAGGGACGCACCGAGACGCCTGGACCACCGAGACCGCCGCCGAGCGACCTGCCCGCCCTGCGGGTCTCCTGACGAGCACGGAACCGCCGCTCGTCCGATCCGACCTCCCAGCCTGATGTCGGCAGGCCCGGCAGCGACGTGATCTCCCTACCGTGCATCCTGGCCCGTGCCGCGACCGTGAGGTGCAGCATCGTCCCGTCGTCGGCCCGTACTGCCACCGGCTGGGACCAGATGCCGGCCTGCACCAGCGACCGCTGGCGCGAGGTCAGCCCGGCCGGGGAGAACACGGTCGCCAGGGCCAGCCGGATCTCCTGCCACTCCTCGTCCGCGAGCCGAAGACCGCCATGAGACGCGCCGGCGTCCTCGAGTCGCTGCCGGGCGAGGTCGAGGACGGTGTCGAGGATGTCAACGGCACCTGTCATCGAGTCGACCACGCCGCCGCCCAGCCCGGCGCCGGCCCGGAGCGCAGCAGGGGCGACTGATGCAGATGCCGGGCCGCCGGACGGCGGTTCCGACCCGAGCCGCTCCATGAACGCGGGCAGGTCGCTGACGGGAACGAGGAGGACCGCGGTACCGTCGCGGGTCACCGGCGGCAGCAACTGGCCCTGCCCTGCACCGACGAACGCCACCTCGCTGCGAGTCGAGACCTGGACCCGCGCCATCGGGCCTGACGGCGCGACCTGGGACCGCTCCCAGGTCAGATCGGCGTCGAACACCCCGGAGATGGACGTGCTGTCCACCCCGCCGGACGAGCTGGCCGACACCGCACCGGAGCCGGTGACCGAGGACGACTCGAGGATGCCGCTCGTCGTCGTCCCCAGGTCTGCCGACAGCTTCGCGCCGGCGCCGAACTCGACCGCGACGCCCTCGCCGCGCATCCGCCGCACCTTCGACATCGCGACGAGGCCGTGGGGCAGCACGCCGATGAAGCGCGCCTCCAGGACGCGGGTGGTCAGGCGGAACTGCACCGACTGAGGCGCCGGCCCGCCGCCCGCCGCCGAGACGGAGGGCGCGGTGGGGACGCGAGCCCCCACGGAGTACACGCCGGCGCCGAGGTCGCGCACCTGTCGTTCGCCGTTGCGCTGGCTCACCAGTCCTGCAAGCGCATCGGCGGCCTCGCCCGGTGGAAGCACGTCCGAGCCGAGGAACTGCCGTGCGAGCGCGGTCCCGGCATCCTCGAGCAGCGACCCGAAGGAGAGCACCTCGGCCGCCAGCAGCCCGGAGAGCACCTCTCGCTGACGGACCGGAACGACCGGCACCCATCCGCGGCGATGCCACGACCGCAGCACGCCGTCGAGAGGGATGGTGTCGGACAGCGGCTCGCCGGGACGCCTGGTCAGCTCGAGTGGTAGCCGGAAGGTGGCCGCCACGGGGACACTCGCCGGGGCGGGACGAGCCCCGGCGGCCGAGTCGCCGTCGCGCCCCGGACCGACGACCTCGAGCCGTAGCACCGCGTCCCCGAAGAATGTCGCTCGTCCACCCGATCCGGTGGTGACGGCGATCGACGTCGTGTAGTTGTTGACGGCGACATCCCGGCGGGACCGGCGCATCGCCGAGAGACCAAATCCCCCACCGAGAGAGGGCCATCCGTCGGCGTGGGCACCGAGCCGCGCCTGCGCCGAGAGAGAGGTGGTGTGCCAGACTCCCCGAGCGGACTCCGACTTGGTCTCGACGTACGGGAACGACACCTCCGTGGTCTCGGGCGCGGCGCGATCGTCGATCTCGGTCGACCGTCCGAAGAAGGCCCGCCTCCCGGCCCGCGTGGCGCCGCCGGCCGGGACCAGCTGCGCCCTCACCAGGACGCCGCCGCCGGTGTCGATGACGACCCCGTCCCAGAGGCGGTTCACCTCGGTGAGGTTCGGCACGTCGGCGGGCCAGCGCCATCCGACCAGCGCCGAGAGCTCGGCCTCGATGCCGGGCACCAGCGGCGACCAGGCTGCCGGCAGCCCGTCGAACACCCCGTCACCCAGCAACCGCGCCCCGGTCGAGACATCGTCCAGGCCGGTCGTGGCGACATCGACACGCTGCCCCGGCCGACCGATGCCGATGAGCTCGCCACCACCCCAGCCGCCCCACTCGAGCATCTCGAGTTCCGGCTCGACCCCATGCGGAACACCGAACGACGGCTCTGAGGAGGGACGCACGTCATCCAGCCCGTAACCTGGCCGTGCCACCTGGTGCGAGGCGATCAGCTGCTGGTAACGGCGCCGACCCACCCCGTCGACCACGTCCTCCACCCTGAGCACGGTGAGACCGGAGTAGGCCGCGTGCTCGACGGCGTTGACGATGTTGTCCCAGCCGGAGTCGCTGCGCACGCCTCCACTCAGCGCGTTCTCGCCCTTGATGGTGATGCCCATCCGCTCGGCGAGCTGCGCCACCCAGAACACCAAGTCCTGCGCGAGCGAGTACTGGGGAGCCCAGTTGGTGTTGCTCATCTCCAAGCAGGTGAAGTGCAGCACCACGAGACGCCGGGTCAAGCCCTGCACGTGGCGCGCCAACGACACCACGTTCCGGTACCCATGGCCGGTGCTGTCGTCCCACGGGATGCTGGACTGCATCAGACCGGCAGCCAGGGCAGCCGCGTTCGGCCACACCGGGTGGCCCATGGTCCAGTGCACACCGGGAACCTTGAACCCGAAGTCGGCGGACGGGAACGCGTCGCCCAGCGCGTCGAGCGCGGCCGCGAGCACCACCCGGCCGTGCTCCACGAGCGAACCGTTGTACCAGTCGAAGAAGTCCCGGCCGTACTGGATGTCACGATGGTCGCCCGAGCCGAAGAACCACTCGCCGTCGGCCGGCGGGGCGATCTCCTCAGGGGTCCGGAGCTCGGTGCGCCAGGCCCGGTTCACCCCGGCGATGTCGTCGTACTTGTGTAGCGCCCATTCGCGGAAGCTCTGGACCGCGAGTGGCGAGTACGCCTGGAGCGCGCCCCGACTGGGGTAGTCGGTGCTGAACGTCGCCGACGCCGGGCGGAGCGGGTCGTCGTACCGGGAGTCGTGGGAGTTGTACGCCGGGTACCGCAGCTCACCGGCTGGGCCGAGCGAGACGTTGACCTCGAGGATCTCGCTGTCGTACCGGTCGCCATAGCGGTCGGCGAACGCGCGCGCGAATGCGACATACTCGCCCACGACCAGCGGGTCCGCCCATCCCTGCATCGTCTCGGCGGAGACGTTCCCGTACTCGCTCCGGTGCTTCAACCCGTCGCGGTCGAGCCGGACACCACCGAGCCGCCGCTGCTCGTACTTGGGCCAGACCCAGCCCGGCAGCGGGATCTGCACCGCGTCACCGACATTCGAGCCGCACTCGTGGAACGAGAGAATCGGCACCACCTTCAGGCCGGCGTCGACGATCGTGGCGAACATCCGGTCGTAGTAGTCCCACTCGAACACCTTGTCGTCGGTCTCGACCATCCCCCACCACACGTCGACGCTCACCGCGTCGACACCGATCCGCTTCGCCTCGGCGAGGTGACTCCGGAACGTGTCCCAGTCCGATACGCGTAGCGGTGCCATGACGTTCGCGGTGAAGCCCCGCTGGTCTGGTACTTCCGGCTGCGCCTCAGCCGGCGACCCGGTCGGCTGGCTCTCGCCGGACATCCCGAACGACTCGTCGTCGGCCGGCAGCGCCGGGGGCACCGGACGCCCGGCCGGCGGCATCCGACCTGCGGGCTTCGGCCGGGTCGGCAGGTACTTGTACACCTGGTACCGGCGGCGCCAGTCCGACGGGTCGTGGGAGCCGACGACCTCGCCGGTGAACGAGAACACCTCGGGCGCGGAGTGCAGCCACATCCGGCGCACCGTGGTGTCGACGAACAGCACGTCGTCCCGGAGGCGGACGACGTTGAAGACGTGGGTGCTGCCGTTCGTCCGCTGCACGTAGACGACGCCGCCGTCGCCCGGGCGCCGGTACGACATCAGCAGCTCGGCGACGTCGTCGGGGCCGTCGCGATCGGTGAGCTGCGAACCGGGGAAGGCGTCCTCGGCCAGCGTCGACCTCCCGAGCGTGGCGGTGTCGAAGAAGTCGACCGGTGCCTGCCCGGGCGCCGGCAGGGGCAGCGGAAGCGCGCTCGCCGGCCGGCCGGCGAGGATGGCGTCCGCGGTCACCGTCGCGTACTCGCAGTTCGCCCAGTGGCTGGCCGGTGCCGGCACCGACCCGTCATCGGTCCGGTCGGTCACCGACGTCGCGTTCACGGTGCGTAGCCGGGGCAGGATGCCAGGGTCGAGCTCGGCCAGCCGGTCGACGATCGAGGACCACCGGTCCGGCCGGCTGCGGGGGTGGTGCTCCTGCCAGTACCCGGCGCTCCCGTCGACCGCTCGGACCTCGAGCACCCACGGGTCGCTCCCGGCCTCGCCGGCTCGTGCGGCGACGAGCGCGGTGGCACCGAGCACGGGGGCCCCGAGCTCGTCGGCGAGCGCCGCGGCGAGGTCCGACCACGGCGCCGACGTCGCATCGGCGACGAGACGCACCGGGCCCCCGAGATAGGCAGGGTCCTGCCGCAGCCGCTCGGCGAGGTACCGGATGCCGTGCCGTGCCGCCCGGGGGTCGGCGGCGGCATCCGTGGGCCGGCCGGAGAACGCGTGGCCGTCGCTGTGCACGAGGACGTCGTGGTAGCCCGGCAGCGGCGCGACTCGAGCCACCGCTACGGCGAGCGGGTCGTCATCCTCGACGAAGCTGGTGAACCCGCGAACGGGGAGGTCCGGCGGCGACGAGCGCTCCGGGGCAGGGTCACCGGATGACGGCGCGAATGCCGGGAGTGTCGGGCCGTCGGCCTCGACGGTGCCGGTGGATCGGCCACCCGCCGGGATCGCCTCGGTGACCAGCTGCCACGCCTGCGGAGCACCGTTGCCCTGGACCGGGACCCACCGTTCCTTCCCGTCGTCCGCGTGCTCGCCCCGGACCACGAGGGTCAGGTCGGGGACGGCATCCGCGACGGTCTGCAGGGCGCCGGCCACCGCGTCCGCGCGACCGGTGCCGGTGCTGGTGCCGGTGCCGGTGCCGGTGGTCGACAGCTCGACGAGCCGGACCACGTCGGGGGTGACCACGATCTCGTGGTCGGCGCCGCCGTGCCCGACCAGTGCCCGGAGCAGCTGCCCGACCTGCCGCCGCGGAGACGCCGCGCCGGCGTCGATGGCCGGCACCTGGAACGTGTGCGCCCAGAACGCCGGTCCGTGCGGCGCGTCCGTCGCGCCCGGATCGACATACGCCACCTCCAGCGTCGCCGTGCCGTCCCCGGCGATCAGCTGCTCGATCCGGCGCTGCGCCAACGGGTTCAGCCGCCGGAGCACGTCGCCGGCCCGCTCACTCACGGTTCCCGGCGTGAATCGCGCCGCACCCGCCGCGACGACCCGCCCGTCCGGGTCCCGCACCACCACGACCCGCCGGTCCGGTCCGGCCGCGTCCGTACCGAACAGGTCGGTGACCGCACCCTGGACGACCTGCTCGGGCACCCCGGCGGGCAACCGGTCACGGACGAACGACCCGACGAGATCCCGCACGAGGTCGCGGTGCACCATGACCTGGTCGGTGCCGGTGATCACCCGAACCGTCTCCGCACCCCACGAGCGCTCGGTACCCCACGTGTCCAGCGGTCTCGTCGCGCCCCACCCGTCCGGCCCGTTACGCACCAGCTGCGGGAACCCACCGGTGGCGCGGACCAGGTCGACCGCGACCGCGGCCGGCACCCGCACCGGTGCGCCACCGGCTTCGGCCCCGCCGGGCATGACGAGCGTGACACCCGGATACGCGGCGCCGATGTCGGAGACCAGTCGACCCGGGGCGGTGTCGAGCACGTCCGCCGACCACGCCTCCAGCGCCTCGGTGTAGTCGATCTCGACCCGGCCGTCCACCCAGGATCGCCGCCGCCATGCGAGCTCCTGCTCGATCCGCGCCGACGGCAGCGCACCGTGCAGGTCGACCAGCGGCGCCCCGAACGCCTCCGCCCAGAACTCGTCGGCGAGGAACAACGGCGGCCCGCCGGCATCCCAGGCACCGGCGAACACGCGCTCCACCCGGACGTGTCGCGCGGCGCCGCCGACCACGAGATCCACCACGCCGGCCAGCACCGCGACCACGTCCCCGGCCTCGGTGGTGACCACGACCACCCGCCGCTCGCCGCTCGCCGCGTCATCCGATCCGTGGGAGCCCACCTCGAGCAGGTCGGAGACGACGCCACCGAGTACGTCCGCCGGGACGTCCGACGGCAGCACCGTGCCGAGGAACGACGCGACCGCGTCCTGCATCCCGTGCACCTCGCGATGCACCAGCCAGGTGCGATCACCGCTCGCCACGCGCACCGGCTCGGGCGGAGCGGGCTCGGATGCCGCCACCAGGACTCCGGCGTCGGCGGCAGGCGCCGCCGGGCCGAACATCCCGTCGGTGGCGAGCTGCCATGCCGGCCACGGCTCGTTACCGGCCAGCGGCACCCACCGCTCCGCGCCGTCGGGGGTGTGCTCACCGCGGGCCACCAGGGTCAGGCCGGGAACGTCGTCCGCCACCGCCTCCAGGGCCGCCGCCAGCTCGTGCTCCCGGCCCTCCTCGGTCGTCGACCCGTGCACCAGCACGGCCAGCTCCGGCGTGGCCAGCAGCTCGTGAGCCGCCGCGTCGTGGCCGACCAGCTTCTGCAGCAACCGCTGCAGCTGCGCCTCCGGAGCCGCCGCACCGATGTCGATGCTCGACGACGGCACGCCGAACACGTCCGCCCAGAACTGCGGGTCCTGCGCCACCCCGACCGCACCCGGAGCGACCACCGCGTGTTCCAGCCACGACCTCGGAGCGCCCCGTGCTCCCGGCCCGGCAGCGAGAGACGCCGCCGCGACCACCCTGTTGTCAGGCCCCACCACGAGCCGCAGCCGCCCACCTCGGCGACTCAGGCCGGCCACGACACCGTCCACCATCTCCGGCGACACGTCGGCCGGGAACTGCTGCCGCACGAAGTCGTCGACGAATGCCTCGACCACCCGGGGGTCCTGGTGCACCGTCCACGTGGTGCCGCCGACGGCCACCTCGAACGCCGTGGCCGCGACACCACTGCGCCCGGCCCGCTCGCCCGGCCGGTCGTCCCCCGAGACGCCGAACGACTCCTCGTCGCCGGGCAGTGTCGGATCGATCCGGGTGCGGCCGTCGCCGCGGGCGACGGTGCTGGGGAAGGGGCCGGCGATGCGCGTGATGCGGTACTGCGGAGGTCGGTCCGAGGTCTGCTCGGGCTGGGTGCTCGTGAACCACGAGCCGCTCAGCGGCGTGATGGTGCCGGGAGACGACGAGTTCGGCGGGATGACCACCTGCAGCGGGTCGCCGACGATCAGCACCACGACGTTCTCGTGCCTCGGTCGCCGCCAGCGGCCGGTGGGCGCGTCGACGTGGAGGTGGATCTCCTCCCCGTCGGTGGCCCGGGCCAGCACCGACTCGAGCCGGCTGCGCTGCTTCGCGCTGAGCTCGGGGTACCTCGCGCGAGCCATGGCGTCGAGGACCGACAGGACCGGGACGGTCGACGCGGTCTGGCCGAGCGCTGCCGGTCGGGTCTCACGCGGACCGAACGCGGCCTCGGCGACCAGCCCGTCGGCCTGGCGTCCGCGAGGCAGCCGGGCACCGCGCAGGTCCGCTCCGATCACGCTGGTCCGGTCGTCGATCTCGGCCCCGCGCAGGTCCGCCTCGCGCAGGTCGGCCCTGAGGAGGTCGGTCCGCGCGAGGTTCGCCCCGCGGAGCGTGGTGCCGACGAGGACCGCATCGGCGAGGTCGACCCCGTCGAGGTTCGCGCCGTCGAGGCGCGCACCGGTGAGGTCGGCACCGGAGAGGTCCAGGCCCTCGAGGTCGGCACCCGAGAGATCGGCGTCGCGCAGGTTCACTCCCCGCATCGAGGTGACCCTGGCGTTGTCGGGTGAGTGGTAGCGCTCGTGGCCGAACGGCACGCACAGGACGCCGCTGAGGTCGAGACCGCTGAGGTCGAGACCGTCGAGAGGGACCGAGTCGATCTCGTCACGATGGCGCTGGAGGACCGCGAGGAGGTCGGGCCAGAACCGGTCGCGCTCGGGAAGCGTGTGGGTGTCGAGACCGCGCAGGTCGAACCTGACCTGCCCCCGCACCGTCGTCCGCACCAGCTCGCCGAGCGCGCCACCGACCGGAGTCGCAGGTGCGGTTCGGGGTGCGTAGGCGGGCGCATCGCCGGTGGGGATGCCGAGCGTCCGAGCCGCCGACATGAGGTCGGGAACCGTCCCGGTGCCGGCGAACACCGCGAGGATGTCGCCCGGCTCCAGCCGGTGCGGCACCGAGCCCTCGTAGAACCCCCGGGCGACCAGCTCGGGCAGCAGCCCGTTGAACGTCAGCCTGGCACCGGTCGACAAGTTGTCCACCGCGTAGTCCCGGTACGCCACGGCGCGGCTGATCGGCGACGAGACCGCCCCGGCGAAGCCGGCGGCGACCTGGACCCGGAGCTGCTGGCCGCCCAGCTCGACCTCCACCGGTCGGGACCGGCCGACACCGAGGTCGAGCAGCCCCCGCACGTACTGCAGCAACCCGGACAGGAGCTGGTGCGACACCCCGAGACGGGCCACCTCGGCGGCATCCTGCGCCAGCACCCCGGCGAGGGACTCACCCCGGGCGAGAAAACCGGTGTCGCTGCTCGACCGGCCCGGCTGCATCAACGCCTCGTACTCGGCATACCGAGCCGGGTCCAGCGGCACCCCGGAATGCGGAACGAGGCCGAGCGCACCGTAGGACGGGGTGCGGTCGATGCCTGCCGTCCAGTCGACACCCCTGTCGGAGCCGTCCGCTGCCAACCGGACGCCGTCGACGTCCAGCTCGAGCACGGATGACGAGCCGCCCACCCGGTCGACCCACACGCGGCCCAGACGGGGGCTGGGCCGCGTGGCCACCGCCGCCAGCCGGCCGTCGGCGTCGGTCAGGGCGACGACGCCGGCGCGGGTCCACACCCCCGGCGCCAGCGAACGGAAGCCGCCGCGCTGCAGCGAGGACGCGGCATCCTCGCGGTGGGCGACCACCTCCCAGCCGGACCGAAGACGGTCGTCGTCCCTCTCCGGGACCTCGAACCTGGTCGTGCCATCGCCGTAGGTCTTCGCCGCGAGCCACGCCGGAGCGATGACCGCCTCGTACACCACGCCCTCCGGGGAGACCATCAGCGGCACCTGCACGGCGAAGTGGTACCCGCCGATGGTCTGCAGGCCGGCACCCTCGGCGACGCTCACCCGGTGGCCCCACGACCCGAGCGACACCCGGCCGGGCACGTTGACACGCACCGGGGGCGGGCCGCCGGGAAGGTTCGCCAACCACCGCGTCAGGGCCAGCACACTGTCGCCGTCGGCCGGCCCGAACCGCACCGGGACGACGCCCAGCCCGCGCACCTCGACCTCCACCACGTCCTCGCCGTGCCGCCCGGCATCCAGCACGAGACGCGTGACGGCCTCTGCCGGGCCCGGGGAGGACAGGCCACCGTCGTGGGTGTACCCCAGCGACTCGTCGTCGCCCGGCAGCTCGACCTCGTCGACGGCCGCCACGTCGACGACGGTGAGCAGGTCCGCGCCGTCGGGCACCACGGCACGGGCTACGTCATCCGGGAGGTCGGGCAGTGCCGTGCGGGACCCGTCAGGGCCCCGGACCCACGCGACGCCGTGCTCGTGGTCGCCGTCGAGGCCGACGGTGAGGGTCGTGTCGCCGTCCGCGAGGGTGAGCACCTCCCCGGTCACCACCTGGTGGTCACGGCCGACCTCGACGGTGAGCCGGTGCGGAGCCGCGGTCGCGATCCGCCCGGCGCCGGCGAGCACGCGGACCAGCACCTCGAGCCAGTCACCGGTCCGCCGCCCGAGGTCCGGCGCGTCCGCGGCGATCCGCAGGCTCGGGAACCGGTCCGCGAACCGTCCCGCGTCGAACCGGGCGGGTCGCAGCGTCGCCCAGTCGAGGCGCGTGTCCGTGATCCGGCCGACGTCGAACCGGGCACCGTCGAGGTTCGCCCCGCGAAGGTCGCCCTTCACGATCGTCGCTCCGGCGAAGTCGGCACCGGTGAGGTCCATCCCGCCGAAGCGCCATCCCAGCCAGGTGGTCGCCGCGAGATCGACGTCCTTGAGTGACACGTCTCGGAGCAACACCGGAAGGTGCCGCGAGGACTCGGCCGCACTGAAGGTCAGCCCGCTCAGGTCGGCGCCGTCCCACGCCCCGCTGGCCATCTGCTCGACCGTCAGCCGGTCGAGGAGTCGCCGGGTGGACAGCCCTCTGTTGCCGAGCAGAAGCTCCGGAAGCCAGTGGTACCGGGGGTCGCTGTCGAACCCGTTCTCCCGCAGCATCGACGCGTAGGCGGCGAGCCACTCCTTGCTGCGCCCCGGGTTGACCTCCGGCGCCGGGAACGTCGTCCACTCGTCGACGGCCAGCACTGGCACAAAACCACTGTGCCGCAGTCCTGCTCCGAGTGGCGACGCCACCTCGCCGGACCTGGACCGGTCAAAAAACCCGGAGGCGCCCACCGTATCCGTGACCCACCGCGCCACCGCCGGGGTCAGCGGGACCAGCGGCGGCAACGTCACCGTCTGCATCAGGGCGTTGTAGAGGAAGACCTGCATCAACCAGCGCGACAGCCCCGGCTGTACCCGGGCGGGCTCCACCGCGTAACGGTCGAGATCCAGCCGCGACGGATGCACCCCAGAGCGGGCCAGCGCGGCATCCACCGCACGGATCAGCTCGACCTCCGTCTCGCTGCCGACGTGCTCAGGAGCGACGAACACCTGCCCGAGCTGCGCCGACGGCTCGTCATCCTCCCGCCGCACCACCCGCGCCGTCGCCACGGCGACCAGCTCGTCCGAGGCGTCCCGGACCCCGACCACCACGTCGGATCTGTCGACCCCCCGGACCATCCAGCGCGGTTCGATCCCCGGTGGCAGCGGCACCCGAGCGGCGACGAAGTCGTGGATCGCCTCCTCGCTGTCCACCCCCACCCAGATCGGTGACCCCTCCGGCGACCGCCCCGCCTCGCCGTCCCCGGAGAACCCGAGGCTGGGCTCGTCGTCGGGGCGGGTGAGTGCGTCGTTCGGCCGACCGGTCGAGTCGTCGGCCACCGCCGGCTCGCCAGAGCCCAGGCTCCTGTGTCCGGTGTAGGACAGGTCACCGCGGTCTCCGGCCCGCTGCGGGACGATCGTCGCCCGGGACGAGTCGTCCGGGTCGTACTCGACCCACACCCGGCGGTCCCCGCCGACCGGCGTCGTGAACGGCACGTCGTAGGTGACCGCCACATAGGCGGAGTCGTCGGCGGGCCGGTCGTAGGTCACGCCGAGTGCGTCCAGCCGAGGCTGCTCGCTGCGGTGGAAGTGCACCGTGGTGCCGGTGCCGGTGCCGGTGCCTGCGCCGGCCGGACCGGCGTACCCCTGGACGACATGGTCGGGCAGCGGGGCGAGAGCGGCGCCATCCTCGTCGTGCGCGAACAGCAGCTCGATCTGCAGCTCCTGCGGCGGGAGGTCGCGCAGCCGATCTGCCGGCAGAGGACCGCGGGCGTGCACGTGGGCCGCGCCGGTGCGAACGGCGTCGTCACCGAGGTCGACACCGGTCTGTGCGTCCCGCAGCGTGACCGTCTCACCGTCGTCCGAGAACACCAGGACGGTGTGCGACGGCAGGGCGTCGGCCGCTCCCGGGTAGCTGGTCTTGAGCATCGCCTCGGCAGGACGGCCGGGCCGGGCGGCCTGACGGACGGCCTCCTTCGCGGCATCCAGCGGATCGGTCCGTCCGGTGGGATCCGCACCGGCGGTGAACACGAGCGGCAGGCGCTGGAGCAGGCGCCACAGGTCGGTCCAGCGAGTGGTGCTCCGGCCGTCCTGCGCCGCCGGGGTCCCGTCCCACGACCGCGACGACATCGCCACCGCCGGAGCGGTGCCCGCCGGCCCGTCCGCCTCGGCGGAACCGAAACGCCTGCCCATCGCAGCCGTGAACGCGGCGTTGAGACAGGCGTCGCACTCATCGAGGGCGTTCACCGACGAGCGCAGGCCAGGAACCGGCGTGCCCAGCCCGGCGTGGTCGAGCGCGTCCGCGACGCGGTCCTGGGCCGACACCGGAAGGGTCGTCGCGTCGTCGAAGAGATGGTTCGTCAGCACCGCGAGGTCGTCCGGCGTCGGAGCCTCGGGGATGCCGTCGGTGAGGTCGGCGGGGATGCCGGCCTGCGGGCTCAGCAGCGCCCGGCGCCGGTCGTCGGCCGCCTCGAAGCGGGCGACGAGGTCGTCGAGCGCGCCCAGTCGCCGGGCGAGCCGTTCCAGGTCGGACGCGGCCGGCGTGCCGGGCTCCGGTGGCGCGCTGCCGTCGACGGCGGCGGCGAGGACGTCTCGCCACCGCAGCGCGTCCCGATGCTCGGGCTGCTGCCACACGTACGGCGTCGGTGTCGCGAGCCCCGGCGGGAGCTCGCTCGCGAGGTCGGCCAGGTCGGCGAGCAGGTCGTCCTTGCGCTCGGCGAGCCGGTCGCGTTCGGGCGATCCGGGCGCGGCGAGCCACCAGGCGTCGGCGACGTTCGCGAGCATCTCCAGCACACGGGACACCGCGACCACCGGTGGTGTCGCCGACCGGTCCTCGGGCCGGTCGGCGGGCGTCGATGCCGTCGACGTCCCGCCCGCACCTCCGTCACCGTCACCGTCGTCGGTCGTCCCTGACCGGTCCACGAGCCGCCGCAGCTCGGCGATCCGACGGCCCCGGTCGTCGACCTCGTCGCCCAGTGCGCGGTGGATGCCGCCCAGCCGGCTCAGCACGTCGGCGACGTCCCGCCACGAGCTCTGGCCCTTCGGCGCCACCGCGAGGAGATCACGCTCGACCTGACGACGCCGGGCGACCGCCTCGGTGTGCGAGACCTCGTCGTACACGTACGGCTGAAGCGACATACCCGGCGGCAGAGCGGTGTTCGCGTATTGGTCCTGCACCTCTCGGACCCGCGCGGCCGCGTCGGTGAGCCGCTGCCGCGCCGCGTCGGGATCGATGGCGTCGGGGTCGATGGCGTCGGGATCGATGGCGCCGCCGCTCGCGGCCTGGTGCGCCGCGGACTCCGCGGCCGCCAGGTCCTCGAGCGCCTCGTGCACGACGAGCGCCGGATGCGGCGGCACGTCGAGCTCGGGCGCGAGCTGGGCCAGCTGCTCCACCGCCGACTCGCGGGCGCGGGTCAGGTGGTC
>JBOFLR010000358.1:0-18949 GCA_051657965.1 Dermatophilaceae bacterium | reverse complement strand
CCCGGGGTGCCGAGCGGGCAGCTGAGCGCGCGAGCGGCACCCCGCCGAGCGTCATCCGCCCGGACGACCGGCCTAGGCTCGACATCGAACCCACCCGTCCACGACCACAACCAGAGGAGCGCCCGACATGGCCACCGATCCGCAGCAGCTGCTCGACGAGGTACCCCGTGGCCTGCTGATCGCGGGGTCGTGGCGCGACGCGTCCGGCGGTGGGCGCTTCGACGTCGAGGACCCCGCCACCGGCGAGGTGCTCACCTCCTGCGCCGACGCCACGCCGGATGACGCGATGGCGGCCCTCGCCGCCGCGGCCGACGCGCAGCCGTCGTGGGCGGCCGTGGCGCCCCGCGACCGCGCCGAGATCCTGCGCAGCGCGTTCGAGGCGGTCACCGCGCGTGCCGACGACTTCGCCCTGCTGATGACGCTCGAGATGGGCAAGGCACTCGCCGAGGCCAGGGGTGAGGTGACCTACGGCGCCGAGTTCTTCCGGTGGTTCTCCGAGGAGGCGGTGCGGGTGCACGGCCGGTGGTCGACCGCCCCGAACGGCGCCACCCGGCTGCTGACGATGAAGCAGCCGGTCGGCCCGACCCTGATGATCACGCCGTGGAACTTCCCGCTCGCCATGGGCACCCGCAAGATCGGTCCAGCCATCGCCGCCGGCTGCACCATGGTCGTCAAGCCCGCGCACGAGACGCCGTTGACGATGCTGCTGCTCGCCAAGGTGCTCCAGGAGTGCGGCCTGCCCGACGGCGTGCTCAACGTCGTCACCACCACCCACAGCGGCGCGGTGTGCGAGCCCGTCATCCGCGACCCGCGGCTGCGCAAGCTCACCTTCACCGGCTCTACGGCGGTCGGGAAGAAGCTCGTCGAGCAGTCCGCCGAACAGCTGCTCCGGGTGTCCATGGAGCTGGGTGGCAACGCGCCCTTCCTCGTCTTCGAGGACGCCGACCTCGACGCCGCGGTCGACGGCGCGATGCTCGCCAAGATGCGCAACATCGGCGAGGCGTGCACGGCAGCCAACCGGTTCTTCGTGCACTCCTCTCTCGCTGCGGAGTTCGCGAAGCGGCTCGCCGAGCGGATGGGTGCCCTCACGGTCGGCCGCGGCACCGAGGAGGGCGTCGACGTGGGCCCGCTCGTCAGCGAGAAGCAGCGTGCCGCCGTGCACGAGCTCGTCACCGACGCCGTCGAGCGCGGCGCCACGGTACTCACCGGCGGCGGCCCGCTCGACGGCCCCGGGCACTTCTACCGGCCCACGGTCATCGTCGACGTGCCGGATGACGCCCGCGCGCTGCGCGAGGAGATCTTCGGCCCGGTCGCCCCGGTCGTCCCGTTCACCGACGAGGCCGACGCGGTCGCCAAGGCGAACGGCACCGAGTACGGGCTGGTCGGCTACCTCTACGCGCGCGACCACGCGCGCGTCATCCGGGTCGCCGAAGCTCTGGAGTTCGGCATGGTGGGCGTCAACACCGGCATCGTGTCCAACCCGGCGGCGCCGTTCGGGGGCGTCAAGCAGTCCGGGTACGGGCGCGAGGGCGGGTTCGAGGGCATCGAGGAGTACCTCGAGACGAAGTACGTCGGCCTCGCCCTCTGAACCCGCGAACGCGGGGTGAGGAGCACCGCGACGGCGATGCTCCTCGTCCACGGTCGCCGCACCGGGTGTTCGACCGGCGAGCTCGGCGAAAAGGACTGAGCCCGATGGCCGTTCGGCCGAGTACAGCACGATCGGGCCGCCGGGAGGGAACGGCCGCGGTCATCATGACCGCCATGAGCCAGACGCCTCGAGCCATTCCGGCGCACCGCGCCACCAAGCGGCGTTCGGTGCAGGACCTCCTCGACGAGACCGACGCCGCGCTGCGTCGTGGCGCGCGGGCGGGGTCGTCGGTGTGGCCCACCGGCTTCGAGCTGCTCGACGCCGCGCTCGGGGGTGGCTTCCGCTCCGGAGAGCTGGTGCTGCTCGCCGGCGGGGAGTCGGCGGGGAAGACGACGCTCGCCATCCAGATCGCCCGTCGTGCGGTGACCACCGGCCGCCGTGCGCTGGTGTTCTCGTACGAGCACGAGGCGCACTCGCTGCTGCAGCGCCTGCTGTCCCTGGAGGCCGCGTACGCCGCCGACGGCCACCCCGGTCCCACCGACCACCCCGCCGACGTGTCCACGATCCGGGCGGTCTTCGAGGCCGACGAGCCCGACCGCCGCGGTCTGTCCCGCAGTCTGGGTTCGCTGCCGTTCGGGGTCGAGGCGCTCCGCTCGATGCACAGCTGGTCCGAGCGGCTGGAGGTGTTCGACGGCGACTCCCAGCTGGGCGTCAAGGACATCGCGGCGATCGTCGCGGCCGAGGTCGAGTCGAGGGGCAAGGCGCCGATCGTGGTCGTCGACTACCTGCAGAAGGTCCCCGTGCGAGGACACCACGGCGACGAGACCTCGCGGGTCACCATGGTCACCGAGACGTTCAAGGACATCGCGCTCGAGCTGGGCTGCCCCGTCCTGGCCATCACCGCCGCCGACCGCGAAGGCCTCGGCAGCGGCCGGCGGATGCGGACCCGTGACCTGCGCGGGTCGTCGGCACTGGCCTACGAGGCCGACGTCGTCCTCGTGCTCGCCAGCAAGGAGAACGTCGTCGCCCGCGAGCACCTCGCCTACGACGTCGGGAACCTCGCGCGGTTCCGCCGCTGGTCGGTCCTGTCGGTCGAGAAGAACCGGCACGGCATGAGTGACATCGAGCTCGAGCTGGAGAAGGACTTCGAGCACGGCCGGTTCTCCCCGAAGGACCAGCCGGTCGCCGAGCGCCTCGTCGAGGAGCGCGTCCTCGCCCTGTGACCGGCGGGACGGTCCCGGCACCGCGCGTCGACATGGCCGGGACGGTCCCGGCACCGTGCGTCGACGGGTGACAATGACCGGATGACGACCGCCTCCCGTGCGTCGGCGCGTTCGGTTGCCCTCGTGGTCGCCGCGGTTCTCGCCGTGGTGCTGCTCGTCGTGCTCCTGCCCGGCGGGGGCGGCGGCAACAGCGCCGGCCCGTCGCTCGAGACGACCACGTCGACCGCCCGGCCCACTGCACCGGGCGGCGCCACGGCATCCGCGCTGCCGAGCCCCGGCGAGACGCCGACGTCCGGGCTTCCCGAGGTGGCCGAGAGCCGGCTGCCGGGCGAGGCGGCCGACACCCTCGCGCTCGTGCGCGCCGGCGGGCCCTACCCGTACGAGCAGGACGACGGCGTCTTCGGCAACCGCGAGCGGCTGCTGCCCCGGCAGCCCCGCGGCTACTACCGGGAGTACACCGTCGAGACCCCGGGTGAGGACGACCGCGGCCCGCGCCGCCTCGTCGTGGGCGAGGACGGCGACATCTACTGGACCACCGACCACTACGCGTCGTTCCAGCAGGTCGAGGCCGGCCGGTGATCCGTCACCTCGGGCCGCGGGTCGACCTCGACGGGCTGCTCGCCGACGCCCGGGACGAGGGCCGGGAGGTGCGGCTCGTGCGGGCGGCCGGCACCAAGGCCGGCACCCTCGACGCGTTCGCCGACGCGCTCGACCTGCCGGCCTGGTTCGGGGGCAACCTCGACGCGCTCGCCGACTGCCTCGACCAGCTCGCCCGCGACGCGTCGGGGGAGTGGGAGCTCGTCGTCGACGGGCTCGCCCCGCTCGCGCGCGCCGACCCGCGTGCCGCCGCCGTGTTGCGCGACCTGCTCGCCGAGGTGGCACGGGCGCATCCCCGGTTCCACGTCACCGTCGTCGACCGCTGACGCGCGCGCTGGTTCAGTCCGACCGGATGGGGACCTCTCGGAGGCGGCTGACGCGGTGCACCTCGAGCGGCAGCGTCTCCATCGCGTGCCACACCTCCTCCGGGCACCGGATCAGCACGGAATCGGCATAGCGCGGCGCCTCCAGCCGAACTTCACCGCCCCACGCCCGGCCCTCGAACGGTTGAGGCCCGAGCGTGTCGAGCAGGTGTGCGAACGAGGCGTGGGCCACCCCCTCATCAGTGGCCGTGTTGACATGGTTCACCCTGACCCACCGCCATGGCCGGGTGGCGTGTTCGCCGAACGCCTGAGTGAGCCCCTCAGCCGTCGCCGGGTCGATCCATCCGGCAGCCGAGGTCGGGAGCACGCCGACATCGACCCCATCTCGGAGCTCGACCAGCGACGCCCACTGCGTGTACCCGTCGACGATCTCGGTGTAGCCGGTCAGGCGGGCGATCCGCCACCACGGCAGAGACCGGCCATCAGGCATCCGGCCTGGAAGCAGCAGACGGGCGACCGTCGCTCCGGCCACATCGCCCATGACGGCACCCTCCTGCGTCGTCCGGGCACGCCCGGGTTCCACGTCACCGTCGTCGACCGCTGACAATGGCACGGTGACCCCACGCACCGTAGCGATCCTCGGCTCCACCGGCTCGATCGGCACCCAGGCGCTCGACGTGATCGCGGCCCACCCCGGCCGGTTCCGCGTCGTCGCGCTCGCTGCCGGCGGCAACGTCGACCTCCTCGCCCGCCAGGCTGTCGAGTACGACGTGCCGCTCCTCGCCGCAGCGAGAGGCGAGGTGGATGACGTGCGCGCCGCGGTCGGCACCTGGTCCGCGCGGCTGGGGCGCCCGGAAGGCGAGGCCAGCCGTGGGACCGGCGTCGGGGCCGAAGTGGCCGAAGTGGCCGAAGTGATCGTCGGAGGGGAGGCCGCCACCGTGGCCGCCGGCTGCGGTGCCGACGTCGTACTCAACGGCATCACCGGGTCCATCGGGCTGCGGCCCACCCTCGCCGCGCTCGCTGCCGGGTCGACGTTGGCCCTGGCGAACAAGGAGTCGCTGATCGTCGGTGGCTCGCTGGTCACGGATGCCGCCCGCCCGGGCCAGATCGTGCCGGTCGACTCCGAGCACAGCGCGGTTGCGCAGAGCCTGCGTGGCGGGCGCGCGGCCGAGGTGCGGCGGCTCGTGCTGACCGCGAGTGGCGGACCGTTCCGGGGGCGAACCCGTGCCGAGCTCGCCGGTGTGACGCCGGCCGAGGCCCTGGCCCACCCGAACTTCGCGATGGGACGGGTGGTCACGACCAACTCCGCGACACTGGTCAACAAGGGGCTCGAGGTCATCGAGGCGCACCTGCTGTTCGGCGTTCCGTACGATCGCATCGACGTCGTGGTGCACCCGCAGCAGCAGATCCACTCGATGGTCGAGTTCCACGACGGGTCGACGATCGCCCAGTTGGGGCCGCCGCGGATGCTCGTGCCGATCGCGCTCGGGCTCTCCTGGCCCGACCGGCTCGACGGGGTCGACGAGCCGTGCGACTGGTCGGTCGGGCAGAGCTGGGAGTTCGCCCCGCTGGACGACGAGGCGTTCCCCGCGGTCCGGCTGGCGCGCCAGGTCGGGGCGGCCGGAGGGACGTTCCCGGCGGTCTACAACGCGGCCAACGAGGTGTGCGTCGACGCCTTCCACGACGGCCTCCTCGCGTTCACGGGTATCGTCGACACGGTGCACCGCGTCGTCGACCTGCACCACCGGGACGACGTCGGTGCCGTGAGCGTCGACGACGTGCTCGCCGCCGACCGGTGGGCCCGTTCCCAGGCCCGCGCAGTGCTCGGCGTCAGCCCGGCCGACGAGACGCAGGAGGTACTCCGGTGACATGGGTCTACTTCACCCTCGGCGTGCTGTTCATGGCGGTCGGCATCGCCGGCTCCATCGCGCTCCACGAGGTCGGCCACCTGGTGCCGGCCAAGCGCTTCGGGGTGCGCGTCACGCAGTACATGGTCGGCTTCGGGCCCACGATCTGGTCGCGCCGGCGCGGCGAGACCGAGTACGGCGTCAAGGCGATCCCGCTCGGTGGCTACATCCGGATGATCGGCATGTTCCCCCCGCGGCCGGGGGAGGAGCCGGGCATGGTGCGCGCGTCGAGCACCGGCCGGTTCAGCCAGCTCGTCGACGAGGCACGCGCGGCCACGCTCGAGGAGGTGCGCCCCGGCGACGAGAACCGCGTGTTCTACAAGCTCTCGGTGCCGAAGAAGCTCGCCGTGATGCTCGGCGGCCCCGTGATGAACCTGCTCATCGGCGTCGTGCTCCTGACCTTCCTGGTCACCGCGCACGGCGTGCTCGAGCCGCAGACCGGTGCCAGGGTCGAGAGCATCGCCCAGTGTGTCGTGCCGGCCGACGACGCCACCACCACCACATCGTGCACCGGCCGCGCACCCACGCCGGCGCTCGAGGCAGGACTGCGGCCGGGCGACGTCATCCGCGAGATCGACGGCGTGCCGATCGAGGACAACCGCGGGGTGTCGGCCGCCATCCGACCGCGCATCGACCAGCAGGTCGAGCTCGTGGTGGAGCGCGGTGGTGAACCGGTCCGGCTCACGGCCACGCCGATCCGCAACGTCGTCGTCCAGGTCGACGACGAGGGCGCGCCGGTCACCGGGCCCGACGGCCGGGTCGCCACCACCGAGGCGGGCTTCCTCGGCGTGACGTCGAGCACCCCCACGGCGTACGTGCGCCAGCCTCTGACTGCCGTGCCCGCGATCCTCGGCGACGGGGTGGTCAGGACCGCGGAGGGGCTGGTGAACATCCCGCAGCGGATGGTCGGCGTGTGGGATGCCGCGTTCGGTGACGCCGAGCGGGAGGTCGACAGTCCGATGTCGGTCGTCGGCGTCGGACGTATCGCCGGTGAGGCGTCGTCGGGGCGGCTCGACGCCCTCGTCGGCGGTGAACCGGTCGACCGGTTCTTCTTCCTGGTCAGCCTGCTCGCCTATCTCAACCTCATGCTCTTCGTGTTCAACCTCGTTCCCCTCCTGCCACTCGACGGCGGCCACGTCGCCGGGGCGCTGTGGGAGGGGCTCAAACGGCAGGTTGCTCGGGTGCTGAAGCGGCCGGACCCCGGGTACGTCGATGTCGCCAAGGCGCTCCCGCTCGCCTACACGGTCTCGATCCTCCTGCTGGGGATGACCCTGCTGCTCGTGTATGCCGATGTCGTCAGCCCGGTCCGCCTCGGCGGCTGACCGCCGGGGATGACGCTCGCGCGCCGAGCAGCGAGGCACGCGGCTAGCTCGGGCCGGAACCGCCCGCTCGGGCCGGAACCGCCCGCTCGGGTCGGTCTGCGCAACTCGGGTCGGTCTGCCCAACTCGGGTCGGTCTGCGCAACTCGGGTCGGTTTGCTCGGATGGCGGTGCCACAGCGCCGCCATCCGAGCAGATCACCGCCACCTGGCCATCCGGACCCGAGCCTGCTGCCGCCGGTGACCCGCAGCGGAGTGGCGGACCACGGTGAGGGATGATGGACACATGAGTGTCGGTCTCGGCATGCCCACGCTGCCCCCGCCCGTCATCGCCCCCCGCCGTACGTCGCGCACGATCCGCGTCGGCACCGTCGAGGTCGGCGGTGACGCGCCGATCTCGGTGCAGTCGATGACCACCACCCCCACCACCGAGATCGACGCGACGCTGCAGCAGATCGCCGAGCTCACGGCATCCGGCTGTGACATCGTGCGGGTGGCGTGCCCCAGCCAGGACGACGCCGAGGCGCTGCCGGCCATCGCCCGGAAGAGCCAGATCCCGGTCATCGCCGACATCCACTTCCAGCCGAAGTACGTCTACGCCGCCATCGACGCGGGCTGCGCGGCGGTGCGCGTCAACCCGGGGAACATCCGCCAGTTCGACGACCAGGTCGGCGAGATCGCGAGGCGCGCGAGAGCGGCAGGCGTCTCCATCCGGATCGGCGTCAATGCCGGCTCGCTCGACAAGCGGTTGCTCGAGAAGTACGGCAAGCCCACCGCCGAGGCGCTCGTCGAGTCGGCCGTGTGGGAGGCCAGCTTGTTCGAGGAGCACGACTTCCACGACTTCAAGATCTCGGTCAAGCACAACGACCCGGTCGTCATGGTCCGTGCCTACCAGCTGCTCGCCGAGCGCGGCGACTGGCCGCTGCACCTCGGCGTCACCGAGGCCGGCCCGGCGTTCCAGGGCACCATCAAGTCCTCCGTCGCGTTCGGCGCGCTGCTCAGCCAGGGCATCGGTGACACGATCCGGGTGTCGCTGTCGGCACCGCCGGTCGAGGAGGTCAAGGTCGGCATCCAGATCCTCCAGTCGCTCAACCTGCGGCCGCGCAAGCTCGAGATCGTGTCGTGCCCGTCGTGCGGCCGGGCGCAGGTCGACGTCTACACCCTCGCCGACCAGGTCACCGCCGGACTCGAGGGGATGACGGTCCCGCTCCGGGTGGCGGTGATGGGCTGCGTGGTCAACGGCCCCGGTGAGGCCCGCGAGGCCGACCTCGGTGTCGCCTCGGGCAACGGCAAGGGCCAGATCTTCGTCAAGGGCGAGGTCATCAAGACCGTCCCCGAGAGCCAGATCGTCGAGACCCTCATCGAGGAAGCGATGCGGATCGCCGAGGAGATGGGTGAGCCGGTCGACGAGGAGTCCGCCGGCGCCCCGAGCGTGACCGTCGGCTGAGGCGTCCTCCGGCGCCGAGCAGGGCACGTGTCGGATGACGCCCACCCGCCTGCCGAGCGACATCCCGATCGAGACGCCGAGGCATCCGGGTCGAGGCACCACGTCACGCAGCGGACGTCCGGCAGAACCGCTCGGACGGTGAGGTCTCCCGTCCGGGCCGTCGGGGCCTAGGCTGACGTCGTGCTCCGCACGCGCACCCCGGTCCGCCCGCTCTCGCTCGACGACCGCGACGAAGCGCTGGCCGTCTGTGCTCGAGACCTCCCGGCCGGCGTGTTCGTCGCTGCCCGGGTGGTCGAGGGGTCGCGCACCGGGTCGATCGGCTCGGTGCTCGGGCACCGGGTCGACGGCGACCTCACCTCGCTGTGCTGGGCGAACGCCAACATCGTCCCGGTGGGCACCACCGACGAGAGCAGGGCGGCTCTCGCCGAGCGGATCCGCCGGTGGCGAGGCCGGTCGGCGTCGGTGTTCGGCCCACGAGACGAGGTGAGCGACCTCTGGGACCAGCTGATGCCGTACTGGGGGCCGCCGCGGGCCGTGCGTGCTCACCAGCCGCTGCTCGTCACCGATCGACCGCCGTCGACCCTCGGGGTGGCGATCGACCCTCGGGTGCGGCCCGCGACGGCCCAGGAGGTCGACCTGGTGGCTCCGGCGGCCGAGCACATGTTCACCGCCGAGATCGGGTATCGACCGTACTCGGGCAGCGATCGCGGCTTCCGGGCGTCGGTGGCCTCGCTCATCGCCCGGGGCCACACCTATGTCGTGGTCGAGGACGGTGAGGTGCTCTTCAAGACCGACATCGGCAGCCTCGCCCTCGGCTGCGCACAGCTGCAGGGTGTCTGGGTCACTCCTCGGCTGCGCGGGCGGGGTCTGGCGGCGCCCATGCTCGCCGGGGTCCTCGAGCAGCTGATGGCCGGCGACGCACCACTGGTCACGCTGTACGTCAACGACTTCAACCTCCCCGCACGGGCCACCTACGACCGCCTCGGCTTCCGCCAGGTCGGCGAGTTCGCCACCGTGCTGCTCTAGGCGCCGGTGTCGACCCTCGCCTGGGCGCCGCTGACCGGCGACGACCTCCCCGCGCTCGCCGCCCTCGCCCGGGCTTGCCTGCGTGCCGACGGCGGGCTGCCGCACCTGGCCGGTGAGGTGATGCTCCGGCGGCTGTTCCTCGCCGACGCCGGCATCGGCGGTCGCGACGAGACGGGCGACCTCGTCGCCGCCGCAGCCGTGTTCGTCGACGGCGAGCGGCGCACCGCCACCGGCCTGGTCCGGCCCTCCGCACGCCGGCAGGGTCTGGGCGACCAGCTCGTGGCCTGGTGCGCGGAGCAGTCCGGCGGGGCACCGCTACGGGTGCTCACCGAGACCTCATCGCCCGACACCGGCGAGTTCCTCCGCCGCTACGGCTTGGTGCGCACCTTCGGCGAGCACGTCATGCGGCACGACCTCGCCGACATCCCGCGCATCCGCCGACCGGCGGGCACCACCGTCCTGCCCTGGCACGTCGCCACCGCCCCCTTGTTCCACGCCGTCTACACGGCGTCCTTCGCCGACCGCCCCGGGTTCCCCGACCCCGCACCGGGAGAGGCCGACTGGGTCGCCCACGTCGGTACCGAGCCGGGCTTCCACCCCGACTGGTCGCGTGTCGCCCTCGCCGACGACGGCACCCCGGTCGGGTTCGTCACGCTCGTCGACGACTGGGTCGACCAGGTCGGCGTCGTCCCGGAGTGGCGCGGCCGCGGGCTCGGCGCCCACCTTGTCGTGCGCTCGCTGCGGCGGCTCCGCAAGGCCGGGATGGAGTGTGCCTGGCTCGCGGTCAACGTCGACAACCCGGCGCACGAGCTCTACCTCCGTCTCGGCTTCGTCGACGCCGGTCTACGCGGCCGCTACGAGCCGGTCATCCCGCCCCGTCCGGAGGGGGACACCGGATGAAGTGCGGTTCGCCACGCGCCGGTCGGGCCGTCGAGGCTGTCGGGCTATCGGTAGTAGGTGCGACAGGGCGGCGAGGCGCAGGCCCGGAGAAGCGGCTGGATCGTGCCGGTGACTGCTCCGGCGAGGTGGCCCTGTGCTCAGGAGTCCCTCAAGGGCTCCGGTCCAGGAGAGTGCTGACCCACCAGCCGCTACCAGCGCCGAACCTGCCAGAACCTGACCGGATCGGTGGGCCCCACTAGTCCAGTGGTTCGACCTGCCGGCCGGCCAACGGCGCGTCGAGTCGTACGGGTACGACCGACTCGATCGCGATCGCCGGACACGGGCGGTCCGCCGCTTCGGGCACTCGGCCGACTCTCACCTGGATCCGAACCACCGTGTCGTTCTCCACGATCTCGGGGTCGGCCCCGTAACAGTCCGTCGGGCCTGTGGTCACGGTGAGCTCGAGCATCGTCTCGTCCACGGCTCGCCAGGAGCGCCAAGGTGTGAACTGGGGGTCGACCAGGTCGTCCCGGACCTCGAGCCGGGTCGGCGCGTCGGGTGTCGGGGCCGGCCTGCCGCTGCTGGTGCCTCCGTCGGTGCACGCGACCAGGACGACCGCCCCGACCACCAGCACGGCGGCGAGTCGGAGCGGTCGTCGGGTCATGGTCCTACTCCAGAGGAGCTCGGGATGAGCACGTTACCAATCACCGTCGGCGGCGTTCAGGCCGTCGAGCACCGCGGTGTCGAAGTACGGTCCGCGGTTCACCCCGCCGCCGTCGATGGTCGACATGACGGACCGCACGTAGCCTTGCCCGGTGCTGTTGTCGTACTGCCACAGCCACGGACCACCCGAGGAGCCCGGACCGAAGTTGCAGCCGATCTTGGACAGGTTGTCCCACCAACTGCTGTCGGTGGCGACACCCCAGCAGGCCCACATCACGTTGCCGCCGTCGCGGTTGCTGGGATACCCGAAGATGGACGTGTCGAACTCGGTCCCGCCGTCGTAGGCCAGGCCGTGCCCGCCCACGGTGTCGACGACGGTGCCGCCCCAGTCGCCGCCGGAGAAGGTGGTGACATAGCCGACGTCACGGCCGAGGTCGCTGCTGTCGATCCAGGCGTTGAAGGTGCGCAGCTGGTACGCCTGGAACATCCCCACCGGGTCGCGGTCGGCCGCGAAGGCGTTGTAGCCCGGGACGAACACCAGGTTGCTGTGCCACGCACCACCGGCTCCGGAGTGGACGCAGTGGCCGGCGGTGATGAGCACCCGCCGGGACGGCGTGTTGACCGCGGACGCCGAGCACCACGAGCCGCTCTCGTACCCGCCGATGAACAGCTTGCCGTTGGTCACCGAGAAGTTGGTGACCGGCGGCGGGTAGTTCTTCATCCGGGACTTGAGGGTGCTGGACGCCGGCTTGACCGACTCCGGTGCCTGCTTCGCCAGGGCGCGCGCCGTGCGTTCGACGACCTTCGCGTCATCCGGTGCGTCCAGCGGCCTGGCCTTGGCCATCCGCTCCGGGGTCCAGTACGCGAGCACGGCGGGGTCACCACCGGTGCGCTCGAAGGTGCGCAGCTGAGCCGGCGTGTAGGTGCGTGCGCGCTGGTCTCCCGGCAGGCGCACCGGTGCGAGCGCGCTGCTGGTGTCCAGGTCCGCGGGTGCGGCCGCGGCGGCGGGCGATGACCGGGACTCGGCAACGGCGCTCGGCACACCCCCGACGGCAGCGAGCAGTGGAGCGACGGCGGCAGCGACGGCGATCGCGCACCACCGCCGCACTGGTCGGTTGGTCCTGGTTCCGTAGGCTGGAGGCATCGGTGTACTCCCCTCGTGTCGATGGCCGGACGGTCCGGCTACCGGTGGGGAGGAGGTCCGGGTGGGTGGGGTGATACACGACGACGGCCCGCTCGGTGCGTGCGTGAGTGCGCGTCGCGGCACCGTCGGCCGGAGAACTCGACGAGCTGACGCCGCCGTCGGCCGGAGTGCTCGACGAGCTGACGCCGCCGTCGAGGCACCCGCGGGGGCGGGCGTCATCCGACCGTTAGGCTTGACCGGTTGCCTACCTCCAGGAGTCGAGCCCCGTGGCCATGCGCATGTCGTCCCTGTTCCTGCGGACCCTCCGCGAGAACCCGGCGGACGCCGAGGTGCCGAGCCACCAGCTGCTCGTGCGGGCGGGCTACATCCGGCGGGTGAGTCCCGGCGTCTACACCTGGCTCCCGCTCGGGTTGCGGGTGCTGCGCCGGGTCGAGCGCATCGTGCGCGAGGAGATGGAGGCCATCGGCACCCAGGAGCTGCTGTTCCCGGCGCTGCTGCCGCGCGAGCCCTACGAGGCGAGCGGTCGGTGGGCGGAGTACGGAGACAACGTCTTCCGGCTCCAGGACCGCAAGGGCGCCGACCACCTGCTCGGGCCGACGCACGAGGAGATGTTCGCCCTCGCGGTCAAGGACCTGTTCTCCTCGTATAAGGACCTGCCGCTGTCGATCTACCAGATCCAGACGAAGTACCGCGACGAGGCGCGGCCGCGGGCCGGGCTGCTGCGCGGGCGCGAGTTCGTCATGAAGGACAGCTACTCCTTCGACGTCGAGCAAGCCGGGCTCGACAAGAGCTACCAGCTCCACCGCGACGCCTACGTGCGCATCTTCGACCGGCTCGGCTTCCACTACGTCATCGTCGAGGCGATGGCGGGCGCGATGGGCGGCTCGAGGTCCGAGGAGTTCCTCGCCACCGCCGAGAACGGCGAGGACACCTATGTGCGGTGCCCCGACTGCGGTTACGCGGCCAACGTCGAGGCCGTGCGGGTGCCCGTGCCGGATGACGTCGACGCCACCGGGGTGCCCGCCGCGCACGTCGAGGACACTCCCGACACCCCGACGATCGAGACGCTCGTCGCTCACCTCGAGACGGCGTTCCCGCGCGCGGACGGCCGGGCGTGGACAGCCGCCGACACGTTGAAGAACGTGCTCGTCGTGCTTGCCCACCCCGATGGCACCCGCGAGCCGCTCGCGGTGGGCCTGCCCGGTGACCGCGAGGTCGACGAGAAGCGGCTCGGTGCGCAGGTCGAGCCGGCCGTCGTGGAAGCGTTCTCGGACAAGGACTTCGAGGCCAACCCTGTCCTCGCGAAGGGGTACATCGGCCCTGGTGTGCTGGGTACGGAGCGGGCGTCCGGCATCCGGTACCTGCTCGACCCGCGGGTCGTGCCCGGCACGGCGTGGGTCACCGGTGCCGACGAGCCCGGCCGACACGTGCTCGACCTCGTGGCCGGGCGCGACTTCACCGCCGACGGCACGATCGAGGCCGCCGAGGTGCGCCCCGGCGACGCCTGCCCGTCGTGCGGGCACGCGCTGGAGTCGGCGCGCGGCATCGAGATGGGGCACATCTTCCAGCTCGGCACGAAGTACGCCGAGGCACTCGACCTGAAGGTGCTCGACGAGTTCGGCAAGCTGCGCACCGTCATCATGGGCTCCTACGGGGTGGGGGTGTCGCGTGCGGTGGCGTGCGTCGCCGAGGGCAACCACGACGAGCTCGGCCTCATCTGGCCGCGTGAGCTCTCGCCCGCCGACGTGCACGTCGTCGCCACCGGCAAGGACGACGCCGTCTTCACCTTCGCCGAGGAGCTCACCCGTGCGCTCGAGGCCGGTGGCGCGGAGGTGCTGTTCGACGACCGGCGGCAGGCCAGCCCGGGGGTGAAGTTCAAGGACGCCGAGCTGATCGGGGTGCCGACGATCGTCGTCGTCGGTCGCGGGCTGGCGAACGGCGTGGTCGAGGTCAAGGACCGCCGCTCCGGCGAGCGCCGCGAGGTCCCGAGCTCGGATGCCGTGGCGCAGGTCCTCGCCGAGATCGGTCGCTGATGACCTCGGTGTTGCGCGGTCGCACTCCGGTCGACGGCACGAGGGCCCCGGACGGAGGACCTGACGCATGACGGCGCCGGTGGAGGCGGTGGTGTTCGACTGGGGCGGCACGTTGACGCCGTGGCACGAGGTCGACCTGCCGCAGCAGTGGCGGGTGTTCGCCCGGACCGTGCACGGCATCCCGGTGGAGTCGCCGGAGATGCCCGTGGAGGAGCTCGCCGAGGCCGACGGGCTGGCGCACCGGATCCTCGAGGCCGAGAGGGCGGCGTGGCGGCGCGGCCGGGAGGACCACTCGAGCGCGACCCTCGAGGCCGTACTGGAGGCGGCCGGCGTGGACGCCGAGCACGACCGGCACCACCTCGCGCTCGCCGCGTACCAGCGGTTCTGGGAGCCGCACACCCACACCGACCCGCAGGTGCGTCCGGTATGGGAGGGGCTGCGCGAGCGGGGGATCGCGGTGGGCGTGCTCTCCAACACGATCTGGTCCCGCGCGTACCACCGCGAGGTGTTCGAGCGCGACGGTGTGCTCGACCTGCTCGACGCCGACGTGTACTCCAGCGAGCTGCACGTGGTGAAGCCGCACGCCGAGGCCTTCCTCGCGGCCTGCGACGCCGTCGGCGTGCGTCCGGAGCGGGCCGTCTACGTGGGTGACCGGCTCTTCGAGGACGTCCACGGGCCACATCAGGTGGGGATGCGCGCGATCTGGGTGCCGCACAGCGACATCCCGCACGATCAGCGGGTCGAGGTCGATGCCGTCCCCGACGCCGAGGCGCACGAGCTGCTCGACGTCCTCGCCATCGTCGACGAGTGGGCGGCGGCCGCCCGGTGACCGACCCCTCGGCCGAGGTCGTGGCGCTCCTCGGCCTCGCCGGCTTCGTCGCGGGCTGGGTCGACGCGGTCGTCGGCGGGGGAGGGCTCGTGCAGCTACCCGCACTGCTGCTCGGACTGCCCGGGGCGACCCCCGCCCAGGTGCTCGCGACGAACAAGTTCGGCTCGGTGTGGGGGACCGCCACGGCGTCCATCACCTACTGGCGCCGAGTACGGCCCGACCTGCGCACGGCCCTGCCGATGGCGGCGGTGGCCTATGTGGGGGCGGTGTGCGGGGCCCTGGTCGGGCTGCGCATCCCCAAGGAGGCGTTCAACCCGATCATCCTCGTCATGCTCGTCGTCGTCGGTGCGTACACGCTGATCCGGCCGCAGCTGGGAGAGGTGACGGCCCTGCGCTTCTCGGGCCACCGCCACACCGTCGCTGCGGTGCTCACCGGGTTCGTCATCGGGGTCTACGACGGCGCTCTGGGCCCGGGCACCGGTTCGTTCATGGTGTTCGCGCTCGTCGGGTTGATGGGGTATGCGTTCCTCGAGGCGAGTGCGACGGCGAAGATCGCCAACTTCGCGACCAACCTCGGGGCGCTCACGGTGTTCCTGCCGGGAGGGCACGTGGTGTTCCAGGTCGGTGTGGTCATGGCCGCGGCGAATCTGTTGGGCGGCTACGTCGGGGCGCGCACGGCCGTCTCGCGGGGCAGCCGCTTCGTCCGGGTCGTCTTCGTGGTCGTGGTGGGAGCGTTCGTCATCCGTATCGGTGGAGACGTCGCCGGCCTCTGGTGACGGCGCGTCATCCGCCCCGGCTCACCCCTCCCTCCCCGGAAACGTGGGTGAAGATCGTCGTGGAGCCGACGGTCTTCACCCACATCGCCGGAGCTCGCGATCATCGACCCCACGGCTCGCACGGAACGTGGGTGACAACCGTCGCGGAGCCGACGATCTTCACCCACGTTCGGGGGACGGACCGATGTCAGGCGGCGTCGCGGTCGAGGAGTCCGCGGCGCAGCTGGTCCATGAACGCCGCCTCGTGGACGCGGAGCCCGACGAGGTCGATGCGCAGCACGACGTCGACGCCGAGCGCCACCTCGTTCTGCCGGAGGTTGTCGTCGGTCACCGCCAGCCCGACTCGGTGCCCGGCGCCGTCGATCTCGACGACGAGCCGGCTGCCCTTCCACCGCGCGTCGAGATAGATCCGGCCGCGGGCGGTCCTGCGGAGCACCTGGCGTTCGGGCGCCGCGATGCCGTGGCGCAGGCACATCGCCGCGAAGTCGAGTTCGCCGAGCGAGTGGGCCCCGTCGGCGATGTCGCGCAGCACCTGCCGGACGAACGGTCGGCGGCCCCGGTTGCGCACGGACCCCAGGGACGTGAGCAGGCGCTCGCCGGTGGTGAGGCGCTGCTGCACCACCAGGCACAGCACGAGGGCTGCCTGTCGGTCGCTCTTCGCCCACGCGGCGCCCCGGAGCGCGGCCACCTCGACGCGGGCGCGGGGCAGGCCCGCGCCCGCCGCGTCGTCGGCGTGGCGGGTCACCCGGTGGATGCGCACGCCGTCGACGTCGGGGCACTGGGCCCCGCGGGGCACCGAGACGTGCACGACATCGTCGGAGTAGCCGGTCAAGCCGGATGCCTGCAGGGCGCTGACACCGTCGACGAGGGCGGCGTGCTCGGCGACCTCCCACACCGCGCGCCACCGCAGGGCCTCCGCCGACACCGGACCGGTGTGCGTCGCGACCGTGTGGATGCCGAGCCGTTCCCAGCGGTCGTTCGCCACCTCTCGGGCGACCGCGGCGTGGTCGTACCCGAGCTTCGCCAGCCGCTTCATGGTCAGGACCCCACCGAACTGCTCGGCGGCGGCGACAGCGGCGCGGCGTCGCTCGCGGCGGGAACGTGGCACGTCATCCGGCACCCGCCAAGCATGGCGAGGTGCGCCCGGGCGGCCGATGCGTCATCCACAGGTCGCGAACGTGGGTGAGGATCGTCGGCTCCGCGACGGATTTCACCCACGTTGCGCGGCGAAGGCCGGGCGCGCGTCATCCGGCACTCGAACGTGGGTGACGATCGTCGGCTCCACGACGGTTATCACCCACGTTCGCGAGGGATGGCGGGGCCCGGCGGCAAGCGGGTCAGGGTGTGGTGAGCCAGAGGGCTGCGTAGGGCGGCAGCCAGACGTCTCCGTCGTCTGTCCAGGGCGGCGGCTCGCCGGTGAGCGCGTCGACCGCGTCGGCCAGCCCGAGCTCACGCACCCGCCATCCGGGCCACGGCCGCGGTTCGGACGTCACGTTGTAGACCCCGGCGAACCGGCCGACCGGGTGGTCGCGCAGCGTCACGAGCACGCCGGGGTCGTCGACCGGCCCGACCCGGCTCTCCACCGACCCGTGCAGGTGCGGCAGTGTGGCTCGCACCCGGACCAGCCGCACGAGGTCGCCGAACACCCGCCCCGGGACGGTCGACGGGTCGTGCCGCTGCTCGGCCCGAGCCCAGTCCAGCCGCGGCCGGTGCACCCACCGGTTGTCGTCGGCGTGCCCCGGCTCCGAGGCCCACTCCGGGTCGTTCGGCTGCCCCAGCTCGTCACCGCTCCAGATGACCGGGATGCCGCCCCAGCCCACCACCAGCGCGTGCGCCATCCGCAGTGCGGATGCCGCCCGGTCCACCTCGGCGGGCGACGTCGCCGCCTCGAGGCCGACCAGGGACGCCGCGCTGCCGCTCGTGCGACGGTCGTCGGTGTCCGGGTTGTACTGGAAGACCAGGCCACGTGCCGGCGAGCCGGGGAAGTCGCCGGCGTACCAGTGCGCGAGGAACGACCGGTGGGCCGGCCCGCTCAGCCCGACGGCGTCGGCATCCTCGTTCATCACCGCCCAGCCGATGTCGTCGTGGCAGCGCAGGTACGTGATCCACGTGGCGCCGGCCGGCTTGGGCGGCAGCGCGCCGAGCGCCTGCGCGGCGAGCCGTACGTCGCGGGCCGCGAGCATCGACCACACCTGCACCATGAGGCTGTTGTGGTACGCGAGGTCACTCACCTTCCCGGTGTACCGGCCCTCACCGAGGTACGCGAGCAGCTTCGTCGGTGCGACGATCGCCTCGGCCTTGAACGCCAGTGCGGGACAGGCGATTCGAGCGACGGCACGCAGCACCTGGGTGATGGCGTGCACCTCGGGCTGGCCCTGGCAGTCGGTGCCCATCCGTTTCCACATGAAGGCGATCGCATCCAGCCGCAGCACGTCGACGCCACGGTTCGCCATATCGAGCACGATCGACGCGTACTCGACCAGCACCTCCGGGTTCGACCAGTCGACGTCCCACTGGAACTCGTTGAACGTCGTCCACACCCAGGCGTCGAGGTCGGCGTCCCAGGTGAAGTTGCCGGGCGCGAAGTCGGGGAAGACCTCGGGCAGGGTCTGCTCGTACCGGTCCGGCAGGGTGCGGTCGGGAAACACATGGAAGTACGCCCGGTAGTGCGGGTCGCCGGCCCTGGCCTTCGCGGCCCACTCGTGCTCGCGGGCGACATGGTTGAGCACCAGGTCCAGGGTGAGGTTCATGCCGCGCGCGTGCAAGGCGTCGGCGAGCACGGCCAGGTCGTCCATCGTGCCGAGGTCCGCACGTACCGAGCGGTAGTCGGCCACCGCGTAGCCGCCGTCGTTGTCGCCGTGGCGCGGACGCAGCAGCGGCATCAGGTGCAGGTAGCTCACCCCGAGCTCGCCGAGGTAGGGCAGACGGCGGATGACGCCGCGCAGGTCGTCGGCGAAACGCTCGGTGTAGCAGGCGTACCCGACCATCGACGGCTCCTGCAGCCAGTCTGGTCGCAGCATCCGGTCCAGGTCGCGCCGGTGCAGCCGCTCCGGTCGCGCCACGAACGCCGCCGTCACCAGGTCGAGCAGCGCCGAGCCGACGCGTTCCGCGTCATCCGGGTACAGCAGCGAGAGCCCGGCCGTCAGGTCGGGCCACCACCGGTCGACCCGCGCCTGGAGCATCGTCGCTCGGTCGT
>JBOFLR010000357.1:0-16008 GCA_051657965.1 Dermatophilaceae bacterium | reverse complement strand
GTCCGCACCCTGCTCACCCGCGGGCTGATCGAGGAGGTGGGCCAGGACGAGGAGTCGACCGCCACCTTGTACGGCACCACGTCGACGTTCCTCGAGCGGCTCGGCCTGGGCAGCCTCGACGAGCTACCGGCGCTCGCCCCGTTCCTCCCGGAGGTCGACGCACTCGACGAGATCGCCGACGGAGGCCGCCGGTGACCCCGCCGCGACCGCGCCGGGCGTCATCCGGGCGAGGGTCCGGACGTCCGCGGTCAGGTGAGGATGCCGGATCGCCCGCTCGGGGGGTGCGCGGGGCCGGGAGCCGAGCAGGCAGGGGGAACACCCGGCCGAGTCAGCCGACCCGGCCGAAGGCCGCGCCGGACCGCCCCGCGGTCGACGTCCACGACCCGGACGGGGTGCGGCTGCAGAAGTTGCTCGCCGCGGCAGGTGTCGGGTCGCGCCGGGTGTGCGAGGACCTCATCGCGGCGGGCCGGGTCGATGTCGACGGCCAGGTGGTCACCGAGCTGGGCGTCCGGATCCGGCCCACCCAGGTCGTGCACGTCGACGGCGAGCGGGTGCAGCTCGACGAGTCGAGGGTGTACCTGGCCTTCAACAAGCCGCTCGGGGTGGTCACCTCGATGAGCGACGACCTCGGCCGTGCCGACATCGGCGACTTCGTCGGCGGCCGGAAGGAGCGGCTGTTCCACGTCGGCCGGCTCGACGCCGAGACCGAGGGCCTGTTGCTGCTGACCAATGACGGCGATCTCGCGAACCGCCTCCAACACCCGCGGTACGGCGTGCTCAAGACCTACCTCGCCCAGGTCCCCGGACCGCTGCCACGCGACCTCGGGCGCCGGCTGCGCGCCGGCATCGAGCTCGACGACGGCCCGGTGGCGGTCGACTCGTTCACCGTGGTCGACTCCCAGCCGGGCAAGGCGCTCGTCGAGGTGACCCTGCACGAGGGTCGCAAGCACATCGTGCGCCGGATGCTCGACGAGGTAGGCCACCCGGTGATGTCGCTCGTGCGCACCCGGGTCGGGCCGGTCCGGCTCGGTGAGACCAGGCCGGGGCGGTGGCGAGCCCTGTCGTCGGCCGAGATCGCCGCTCTCTACCGGGCCGCGGGGCTGTGAGACGGGTCCACGTGCTCGGGTGCGGCCTGCTCGGCGCGAGCGTCGGCCTCGCGCTCACCCGGCTCGGCGACGACGTCACCCTCGAGGACGTCATCCCCACCCACGCCGCGCTGGCGCGGGACCTCGGTGCCGGCCGGCTCGGCGCGGATGACGGTGCCGCGCCCGACCTCGTTGTCGTCGCTACACCACCCGACGTCACGGCCGGGTGTGTCGGCGCGGCGCTGCGGCGATGGCCGGCAGCGGTCGTCACCGACGTCGCGTCCGTCAAGGGTGCCGTCGTCGGCGCGCTCCGGGCCGGCGAGACCGACCTGGAGCGCTACTGCGGCTCGCACCCGATGGCGGGACGGGAACGCTCGGGCGCGGTGTCCGGGCGTCACGACCTGTTCGACGGGCGAGCGTGGGTGTTGACGCCGACGTCCGAGACCTCCCGGGCCGCCGTCGAACTGGTGACCTCGGTGGCCCGGTCGGTCGGCGCGGCGGTCATGGTGATGTCACCGGAGGCTCACGACGCCGCGGTGGCCGCGGTGTCGCACGTGCCGCAGCTCGTCGCGAGCCTCGTCGCGGCCCGGCTCGACACGATCGACGACGGTGCGCTCGCTCTCGCGGGCCAGGGTCTGCGCGACGTCACGCGGATCGCGGCCAGCGATCCGCACCTGTGGACCCAGATCCTCGCGGGCAACGCCGCGGCGGTCCGTGCGGTGCTCGCCGAGGTCGGAGCCGACCTCGACCGGGTGGTCAGGGCCCTGGCCGAGATCGAACGCCTCGACGACGCTCCCGGGTCCCGGGGGGTGATCGCCGGTGTCATCGCCGCGGGCAACGCCGGCCAGGCCCGCATTCCCGGCAAGCACGGAGCCGCCCCGACCGTCTACACCACCGTGCGGGTGCTCGTGCCCGACGAGCCGAACCAGCTCGGGCGGCTCTTCGCCGACATCGGCGGCGTCGGCGTCAACATCGAGGAGTTCCACCTCGACCACGGGCTCGGGCAGGCGTTCGGTCTCGCCGAGGTCGACGTGTTGCCCGGCGCCGCGGCCGGGTTGCAGGCGGCGCTCGTCGAGCGTGGCTGGCGGCTGCATGGCTGAGCCGCGCCAGTAGGCTCGCGGACCATGACGACGACCGGCGGCGCCCCGCTCACCATCGCCATCGACGGGCCGTCCGGGTCGGGCAAGAGCAGCGTGTCGCGGGCCGTGGCCGGCCGCCTCGGCATCGGCTATCTCGACACCGGCGCGATGTACCGGGCGCTCACCTGGTGGTGCCTCGAGCGCGGCATCGACCTCGCCGACGCCACGGCGGTGGCGGATGCCGCCCATGCGCTGCCGCTCGTCATGGGCACCGACCCGGCAGTTGCCACGGTCCGGGTCGCCGGCACTGACGTCAGTGCCGGCATCCGCACCACCGAGGTGAGCACCGCCGTGTCGACGGTGGCCACGAACCTCGAGGTGCGTCAGGTGCTGCAGCGGCTCCAGCGGGACCTCATGGCCCGGGTCGCCGAGGCGACTGGCGGGGTGGTGGCCGAGGGCCGCGACATCACGACCGTCGTCGCCCCCGACGCTAGGGTCCGGGTGCTGCTCACCGCCTCGCCGGACGCGCGGCTGCGGCGGCGGTCCACCGAGCTGCACGGGCGGGCGGACAACCAGGCTGTCGACGCCATCCGTGACCAGGTGCTGCGGCGTGATCGCGACGACTCCACGGTGTCGTCGTTCACCGAGGCAGCCGCCGGGGTGGTGCTGGTCGACACCTCCGATCTCGACTTCGACGAGAGCGTGGAGGCCGTGCTCGACGTCGTCGCGAGCGTTACCGCCGAGCGCGTCGACTGATATCTGGGCCGGTACGGCCGCCGTGTCGCCGGATGCCGGACGGCTCGTCATCCCAGCGCCCAGTGCCGACGCGAAGCGGCTGACCTGCACCCGGTGCCGACGCGAAGCGGCTGACCTGCACCCGGTGCCGACGCGAAGCGGCTGACGCGGTCGGGCGCCGCCTCCAGGCGCCGGGCGACGGGACGAGGCAACACCCGCGCCGAGCCGCGGCGGACCTGCACGAGACACTCGCGCGCGTACGGGAGAATGGTGCGGTGAGCACCGACGACGCGGCGACCCAGACCCAGGACCCGGCAGCCGTCGAGCGCGCACTGCGGGTCGGGCTCGACGACTTCGAGCTGAGTGAGGACGACCGCGCCCTCATCGACCGCGGTGACGACGCGTCATCCGACCCGGATGACGCGGGGCCGGCACCGGTCGTGGCGGTCGTGGGGCGCCCGAACGTCGGCAAGTCGACCCTCGTCAACCGGATCATCGGACGGCGCGAGGCAGTGGTCGAAGACGTCCCGGGTGTCACCCGCGACCGGGTGGCCTACGACGCCGACTGGGCCGGGCGACGGTTCACCCTCGTCGACACCGGAGGCTGGGCGATCGGCGCCACCGGCATCCACCTGCGCGTGGCCGAACAGGCCGAGGTGGCCGTCGAGCTGGCCGACGCGGTGATGTTCGTCGTCGACGCGGTGGTCGGGGCGACCGACGACGACGAGGCGGTGGTGAAGCTGCTCCGTCGCTCCGGCAAACCGGTCGTGCTCGTGGCGAACAAGGTCGACGACCAGCGCACCGAAGCCGACGCCGCAGCGCTGTGGAGCCTCGGTCTGGGCCAGCCCTGGCCGGTGTCGGCGCTGCACGGCCGGGGGAGCGGTGACGCGCTCGACGCGTTGCTCGACGTGCTGCCGCCGGTGTCGCAGGTCGGCGGTGCGTACGACCGCGGTGGGCCACGCCGGGTGGCGCTGCTCGGGCGGCCGAACGTCGGCAAGTCCTCGATGCTCAACAAGATCGCCGGTGCCGAGCGGGTCGTCGTCGACGAGGTCGCCGGCACGACGCGTGACCCGGTCGACGAGCTGGTCGAGCTGGCCGGGCGCACCTGGCGCTTCGTCGACACCGCCGGCATCCGGCGCCGCGTCCACCAGACCCGCGGCGCCGACTTCTACGCCTCACTGCGCACCCGGACGGCCCTGGAGAAGGCCGAGGTGGCGGTGGTGCTCGTCGACGCCGCCGAGACCATCACCGAGCAGGACGTGCGCGTCATCCAGCAGGTCATCGACGCCGGGCGCGCCCTGGTCATCGCCTACAACAAGTGGGACCTCACCGACGAGGAGCGCCGCCACTTCCTCGAACGCGAGATCGAGCGCGACCTGGTGCAGGTGCCGTGGGCGCCCCGGGTCAACGTCTCGGCGCGCACCGGTCGGCATCTGGACAAGCTCGTGCCCGCCCTCGACCTGGCGCTGGAGTCGTGGGAGACCCGCATCTCCACGGGGCGGCTCAACGCCTTCCTCGGTGAGGTCGTGGCGGCCCACCCGCACCCGGTGCGCGGCGGCAAGCAGCCGCGCATCCTCTTCGCCACCCAAGCCGGCACGCGGCCGCCGCGGTTCGTGCTGTTCGCGTCGGGGTTCATCGAGGCCGGGTACCGGCGTTTCGTCGAGCGCCGGCTGCGTGAGGAGTTCGGGTTCGAGGGCACGCCCATCGAGGTGTCCGTGCGGGTCCGCGAGAAGCGCTCCCGCCGCTGACCGCGGGCCGCGGGTCGCTGCGGCGGCGGGCAGCTGTATGCCGCCGACTATCTCGCCAAATCCGGTGTGATCGCCCCGAGTACTGCGCGGTAGCCAGCGGCGCAGCTGCGCTCCTACCCGCGCTCGGATGACGCCGCCGGGCAATTCGGACCGGTCGCCGGGTGTGGGATAGGGTTTCGACGCTCCCGCGAGGGGGCGAGCCACGGGCTGTGGCGCAGCTTGGTAGCGCACTTGACTGGGGGTCAAGGGGTCGCAGGTTCAAATCCTGTCAGCCCGACCAACCCGGCCCCGACCTGTCCCCGCAGGTCGGGGCCCGTTGTCGTTCACGGCCCGGGCCGCTGTCTGGTCGCCGCCCGCAGGCGAGTTGCCCCCACTCTGCCCCCACCAGGTCGAGAATGTGGTGCCGGCGTCGATCAGCGCGCGGGTGTCCGGGTGCAGGTAGCGAGCCGTAACCGCCGGGTCCTGGTGGCCCGCGACGCGCTGCAGCACGTGTAGCGGAACGCCGCTGTCGGCCATCCACGTGAGCGCGGTGTGACGCAGCCCGTGGCGAACCAGGCCAGTCAGCCCGAGGCGACTCACGATGTCGTCCCAGCTTGTCGCGTCGCGGAGCGTCGCCATGGTGATCACCCCGCCGCGAGAGGTCCGGTGAGTAGTCGGCCGGCGTGGCCTCGGTGGTCAGCCGCTCCAGCGCGGGCGCAGTCGGTCGGGCCGGCACGCCCTGTACGTGAGACGGCGACCTCACTAGATTTTGGGGCACCCCGCGCATGAGCTTCCGGAGGTGCCCAGGTGTCCGCCGACCCACCCGGCCCGGTCCGGGTCCCGCCGCGGTGGTTCGTCACCTCGTTCTGGCGCGGGCACCGCGCCCTCCTCCGGCTGTCGGGTGGCCGCGTCGGACTCTGGCGGCCGGGCGGCCGACGCGGCTGGGGTTCCCTGCGGCTCACCACCGGCGGGCGTCGGAGCGGGCGGCCGCGCACCGTCGTGCTGGGCTACCTCGACGACGGGCCCGACGTGCTGCTGCTCGCGATGAACGGGTGGGGCCAGGGCCACCCGGCGTGGTTCCACAACCTCGTCGCTGACCGCAGGGTGGTGGTGGAGCGGCGCGGCACCGGCCCGAGGCCGATGACCGCGCACGTCGCGACCGGCGCGGAGCGCGACCCCGTCTGGGAGCGCTGGCGGGAGGTCGACCCGCGGCTCGACGAGTACGCCGCTCTCCGCACCACCCCGGCGCCGGTCATCGTGCTCTCACCGGCACCTCCGGACTGACCCGGGTGGCGGACGGGTGGGAAGTCGCCCGCCCGCCACCCGCGGCGAGCTAGCCTCCCGATCGTGACTCGCCGGATGCCGCCCGCCCACCTCCTGCTGCTCCTCGCCGGAGCACTCCTTGTCGCCGTGGGGATCGTCGTCGTGTCGGCTCTGCCGAGCGGGGGCGAGGTGGAGTTCGGGTGGTTCGCCTACGCACCGTCGCCGGACGGTGACTGGCCGATCGTGGTGCTCTTTCCTCGACAGGTCCTCGGCGCCGCGGGGACAGCCGTCGGTGCGGTCCTCGTCGCCGGCGTGCTCGGATACCGCCTCGGGCTCCGGCGCACCACGACCGGAACCTGACCGTCGGCCGGACGCTCAGCAGGCCGCGGCGATCCGGCGCACGGCATCCTCGAGCACCTCGGGGGAGGTGGCGATGTTGAGCCGGGCGAACCCGCGCCCTGCCGTGCGGCCGAAGGACGGCCCGGACGAGAGTGCCACCCGGCCGCGTCGCCGGAGCACTTCGGCCGGGTCGTCTCCGAGCCCGTAGGCGCGGAAGTCGAGCCAGGCGAGATACGTGGCCTCCATCGGCCGGTACCCGACCTCCGGCAGGTGCTCGGCCAGGAGGACCCCCAACAGGTCACGGTTCGCCGCGAGCTCGTAGAGCAGCCGCATCTGCCACTCCCCGCCGTCGTCCATCGCGGCGACGTGCGCGATCGCGCCGAGATGAGAGGAACCGTGGGTGTGAACCTCGTGCAGGCGCGAGAGCACGCCCATCGCTGCCTCTCCGGCGACGACGACCGCGGACTTGAGTCCGGCGAGGTTCCACCCCTTGGACGGTGAGATCACCGAGATCCCGTGCTGTCCGCCCGGCACGGTGAGATACGGGACGAAGGCCGGCGAGCCGGGCAGGGTCAGCGGCGCGTGCACCTCGTCGGCGACCACCTGCACGTGGTAGTGGCCGGCGAGATCGGCCACCGCCGACAGCTCCTCGCGAGAGTGCGTCACCCCGGTCGGGTTCTGTGGGCTGCAGAGCAGATAGGCGACGCGGGCGTGAGCCTGGGTCGCCGCGCGGAAGGCAGCCTCGAGGGTGTCCAGGTCCAGACGGCCGGATGACGTGAGGGGTGCCTCGACCGCCTCTCGTCCGATGGCGTCGAGGAAGTCGTAGAACGCGTTGTACACCGGAGGCGACAGGACCACCGGCCCGCCCGGGTCGGTGACCAGCCGGAGTGTCTCGGAGACGCCGATCATCACATCGGCCACGACACGGGCGGTTGCGGGATCGACCGACCAGGACCACCGGTTCGCCGCGAATGCCGCGAAGGACTCCACGTACCGTGCGCTCCAGCCGTAGCCGGTGTCTCCCCGACCCATCGCCGCCGTGACCGCCTCGACGACGGCAGGGCAGGGCGCTGCATCCATCTCGGCCACCCAGAGCGGTAGCACGTCAGGGGAATACGCGCGCCATTTGACGCTCGACCGGTCGCGGCGCAGGCTCGCTTCGCCGGCATCGAGGATCGGCTCGGTCATGACCGCACCCTATGGTCGCGAGCGCCTGCCCGAACCGGCACTAGCATCGTTCGCATGTCGACGGGGGCTCCTCCGGAGCAGGTCAGCACGCGGCTGCTCACCGTGCCCAATGTGCTCTCCGTCCTGCGCCTGCTCAGCGTCCCCGCGTTCCTCTGGGCCATCCTCACCGAGCGCGACGGGCTGGCTCTGGTGCTGCTCGCCGGGTCCGGCGTCACCGACTACCTCGACGGCAAGATCGCGCGTCGCTACGGGCTGGAGTCGCGGCTCGGGCAGCTGTTGGACCCGATCGCCGACCGGCTCTACATCGTCTCGAGCCTGGTCGGTCTCGCGTCGCGTGACATCGTGCCGTGGTGGCTGGTCGGTCTGTTGCTCGCCCGGGAGGTGTTCATGGCAGTGGTCGTGCTCGTCGCCCGCCGGTATGGCTGGCTCGGGATGCCGGTCCACTTCGCCGGCAAGGCAGCGACGCTCAACCTCCTGTATGCGTTCCCGCTCTTGCTGCTCGCCGACGGGGACTCGGTCGTGGCGCGACTCGCCGAGCCGGTCGGCTGGGCCTTCGCGTGGTGGGGAACGACGCTGTACTGGCTCGCCGGCATGCTCTACGTCGTGCAGCTGAGGCACCTCCTCTCCGGGCCACGACCGGCGGTGACGTGATGAGTGACCACGACATCCCGGAGACCGATACCCGGCCTCGGCGTCCGGACGCGTCGATGACCCTGCTCACGACGATGATGTCCCGTCCGCTCGATCCGGGCTACGCGGCGATGGCGGCCCGCCGCGAGGCGACCGGACTGCCACGGTCAACGAGTCTGCGTGCGCCTCGTCTGGTCGTCGCGACGCTCAGCATCGGCCTCGTCGTCGGCACGTCGGCCGCGAACCTCACTGCCGCGTCCTCGGGTCGCACGAACAGCACCGACCTCGTGCGGCAGATCGAGGAGCGTCGCGCCGAGGCCGACACGCTCGGCGACCGTGCCGCCCGGCTCGAGAGTGAGGTGGCCGGGCTCGAGTCCGCGCTGCTCGGCGACAGCGCGGGGGCTACCAAGGCCCGCGAGCTCGCCGTCGCCGCCGGGACCGTCGAGCTCACCGGTCCAGGGGTACGGCTCACGCTCGACGATGCCCCGGGCGCGGATGCGGACTCGGACGACGGTCGCGACACCGACAAGGCAGAAGGACGCGTGCTGGCCAAGGATCTCCAGTACGTGGTCAACACCCTGTGGCAGGCCGGAGCCGAAGCGGTCAGCGTCAACGGGCTCCGGCTCACCTCGCTCTCGGCGATCCGCTTCGCCGGCCCGGCCATCATCGTCGACTCCAGGCCCCTGAACCGGCCCTACGTACTCACCGCTCTCGGCGACCCGGAACGCTTTCCGGACGCCTTCGCCGAGGGCCAGGGAGGGAGTTACGTGTCCACGCTGCAGAGCACGTACGGCATCCGCGTGGAATCCAAGGTCGGCCGCTCGCTGCGCGTCCCGGCGGCCGGGGGCCTGACGATGCGCTACGCGATCCCGGGGAATACTGGGACAGAATCACCGTCGCCGAGCCCGACCGCCACCCGTGGCGGCGCGGTCGCCCGGCCCACGAGTAGCCCGACCAGCCCGGCCCCGGCCGACGCCGCACCTGGAGGACAGCGCCCGTGATCCCTGCCATCGGCCTCGTGCTGGGCGTCGTCATCGGACTCCTGCTCCAGCCGGCCGTGCCGATCTGGCTCCAGCCTTACCTCCCCATCGCTGTCGTTGCCGCCCTCGACGCAGTATTCGGAGGGGTCCGAGCCATTCTCGACGGCATCTTCAGCGACAAGGTCTTCGTCGTGTCGTTCCTGTCCAACGTCGTGGTCGCCGGCTTCATCGTCTTCCTCGGCGACACGCTGGGAGTCGGTAGCCAGCTGTCCACAGGAGTCGTCGTCGTCCTCGGCGTGCGTATCTTCTCCAACGTGGCCGCGATCCGCCGGCATCTCTTCGACGCATGAGCCAGCCCGCCATGGTTCCACGCCCGCCGAGCAATGCGCGGCATGCGTGGGCCCGCTTGCGCCGCGCCGGGTCCCCGCGGTTGACCCGCGCGAACCTGCTGGCCATGTTGCTTGCGGGCACCCTCGGGTTCGCCATCATCGCGCAGGTGCGCCAGACCTCGCTCGAAGGTCTCGAGAGCCTTCGCGAGGACGAGCTGGTACGGATCTTCGCCGACGTCGACCAGGACGGCGACCGGCTCACCGCCGAGATCAGCGACCTCGAGGCGTCACTCGAGCGGCTCCGGAGCCAGAGCACGAACGAGGAAGAGGCTCAGCGCACCGCGCAGCAGCGGGTCGACGCGCTCAGCATCCTGGCCGGTACCTCCGCCGCGACCGGCCCGGGAGTGCTGATCACGATCCGTGATCCCGACCGCAAGGTCGGGCAGACGGTGCTGCTCGACGCCGTGCAGGAGCTCCGAGCAGCAGGCGCCGAGGCGATCCAGATCGGCACGGTCCGGGTGGTGGCTTCGACGTGGTTCACCGACGCCGATGGCGCCGTCTCCGTCTCCGGGACGACCCTCCGACCTCCGTACGTCATCCGCGCCATCGGCGACGGCAACACGCTCGCCGGCGCGATGCGGATCCCCGGGGGTGTCGACGCCACGGTGCGGCGCGCGGGCGGAGAGGCCGAGATCGACATCCGCGACGAGGTCGAGATCGACGCGTTGCTGGCACCCGACCCACCTCAGTACGCTCGCCCCGTGCCCACCTCCACGCCGTGAGCACCTCGTCGCCGTTCCTCGGAACCCCATCGCAGCAGGAGGATCATGACCGACCTCGAGTACCCGGACACCCTGCGCTACACCGCGGAGCACGAGTGGGTTCGCGTCGACGGCGACACGGCTCGCATCGGGATCACCTCGTTCGCCCAGCAGGCTCTCGGCGACGTCGTCTACGTCAGCCTCCCGACGGTCGGCGACCCGGTGGTGGCCGGCGACACGTGCGGCGAGGTGGAGTCGACCAAGTCGGTGAGTGACCTCTACGCCCCGGTGTCGGGCACCGTCACCGCGGTGAACGCAGCCCTCGACACGACACCTGAACTCGTCAACTCCGATCCCTACGGCGAGGGCTGGATGTACGAGCTGGCGCCGGACGACCCCACCGACGTCGACGGGCTTCTCGACGTCGGCGCGTACACGGCCGACCTCTCCTGATCTCGTTGTCGCGGATGGCTTTCGGCGAGGTCGGATGCCGGAGTGGGCAACGAGGCGCCGGTCATCTAGGGTGTGTCACTCCGATGTGGCTGTGGAGGAAGGAGGCGACATGAGCGCTGACCACCATGATGGCGAAGGCGAGGAGATGCCCGACGCCCGTGACGGCGAAGCGGCACCTGGACTCGAGCCGACCACGATGCAGCTCGATGCCGTCGACACCGCCGAGCCGTCCGACGTCGTCGAGTCCGAGCACGTTCTCACCAAGGCGGATCTCGCGACGGTCGAGGCGCTTCGTCCGGGGACGGCGTTGCTCGTCGTGCTTCGCGGCCCCAACACCGGAGCCCGGTTCCTTCTCGACGACGACGAGGTGACGTCCGGACGTCATCCCGAGAGCGACATCTTCCTCGACGACGTCACCGTCTCGCGCAAGCATGCGGTCTTCCGGCGGGGTGCCGACTCCTATGTCGTCCGCGACATCGGCTCGCTCAACGGCACCTACGTGAATCGCCGGCTGGTCGACGAGGTGGCGCTGACGACGGGTGACGAGGTGCAGATCGGTAAGTTCCGGTTGGTCTTCTACGCCGCGGCTCGTTCCTGAGCCGAGTTCTCCACCTGCGGGCGTCAGCTCGTGCATGGCGTGCAAGGTACGGTGGCCCGGTGAAGCTGTTGGACGTCCTCGGAGTGCGGGTCGAGATGCCCACCAACCAGCCGATCGTCCTGCTGCGCGAACGCGACGGCAGCCGCTATCTGCCGATCTGGATCGGCGCCGCGGAGGCGACCGCGATCGCCTATGCGCAGCAGGGCGTCGTGCCACCTCGCCCGCTCACCCACGACCTCATGCGCAACGTCATCGAGGGCCTCGGCCACCACCTGACCCGGGTACGCATCACCGCGCTGCGGGAGGGCGTGTTCCACGCGGTGCTCGACCTGGACGGCGGGGCCGAGGGTGGCGGTACCGACGTGGAGTCGCGCTCGTCCGACGCCATTGCGCTGGCATTGCGTGTCGGCGCCGACATCGTCGCCGACGAGGCGTTGTTGGACGAAGCAGGCGTCGAGATGGCGGACACGGAAGACGACGAGGTGGAGAAGTTCAAGGAGTTCCTGGACCACGTGTCGGCGGACGACTTCGACACCCAGGACGGCCCTGGGGGCACCTCGCCGGAGACGGGTCCGTCGTCGTAGTCGGGTGGTCGTCTCGGAGCGGCCGCCCGTACTCGCCTTCGCTCGTCGCCGGTTACAGCTCTGGCGGTCGCCGGATGATCTCGTCGGGCGCCCGACACGCCGACGGAGGTGTCGCACATGGTGATGTGGTTCTGTCACATTCGTCTCTGAGATCACATTCGTCACATGATCGACGGTGGAATCGCCGCGAGAGCATCAGCGCGGCGTATCGTCGTCGTTTCTGGACACTGAGGAGGTAGCCGTGGGCTCCACGGGCGAGGCCAGGCGTGGAAGGATGCCGGTCGCGGCGCAAGGCGTACTGTTCTCCGACCTCTCCGAACTCGACGAGGAAGCCGGCTACCGCGGCCCGACGGCCTGCACCGCGGCGGGGATCACCTATCGACAGCTCGACTACTGGGCACGAACCGGTCTCGTGGAGCCTTCCGTCCGCTCGGCGGGCGGGTCGGGTACCCAGCGGTTGTACGGCTTCCGCGACATCCTCGTGCTCAAGGTGGTCAAGCGGCTGCTCGACACCGGGGTTTCCCTCCAGCAGATCCGGGTGGCCATCGAGGTCCTCCGAGAACGCGGTGTCGACGATCTCGCACAGATCACCCTGATGAGCGACGGAGCATCGGTCTACGAGTGCACCTCGGCCGACGAGGTCATCGACCTGCTGCACCACGGTCAGGGTGTCTTCGGGATCGCCGTCGGCCGGGTGTGGCGCGACGTGGAGAACGAGCTGGCTCATCTGCCGAGCGAGCGCCTCGAGCACGAGACCGGGCTGCCGCAGCCGGGTGACGAGCTCGGTGCTCGCCGCGCCGCGCGGCTTGCCTGACCGCCGGGCTGCGAGACCGGCGGATCGTCGGTGGTAGATTCGGGCTCGCTGCACACACCGTGTGGGAGAGTCTCCGGCGCGCCACGTCGGGGCGCCGAAGGGGCAATCCTCCCCAGAACCTCTCAGGCTCAAGGACTACACGGCACAGGCACCTCTGGAGCATGACGACACCGCTCGATCTGGCGACAGAGGGGGAGCGACGAGTCGCACCGTCTGCCCCGAGAGGTTCCTGTCGTGAGTTCACCGTCATCCGTGTCATCCCCCCACGTCGTGCTTCCGGCGTTCACCGGTCGCCACATCGGCCCTCGGGAGCGCGATGTCGACGACATGCTCAAGGTCGTCGGGCACGAATCGCTGGCCGACCTGATCGGGACCGCGGTACCTCGAGGTATCCGCACCGACAGCCCGCTCGACATCGAGGCAGCGGCCTCCGAGTCCGCGGTCCTGGCCGAGCTGCGTGAGCTGGCGGCGCGGAACCGGCGGGTCACCTCGATGATCGGCCTCGGCTACTACGGCACGCTCACCCCGGGCGTGATCCAGCGCAACGTGCTCGAGAACCCGGCCTGGTACACCGCCTACACCCCGTACCAGCCCGAGATCTCGCAAGGTCGGCTGGAGGCGCTGCTGAACTTCCAGACCATGGTCAGCGACTTGACCGGTCTGCCGTTGTCGGGAGCGTCCCTGCTCGATGAGGCCACGGCGGCCGCTGAGGCGATGACGCTCATGCGGCGCTCGTCGAGAGCATCGTCCGAGGCGGTCCTCCTCGTCGACGCCGGCGTGTTCCCGCAAACCCGTGCAGTGCTGCAGACCCGGGCCGCGCCGCTGGGACTCGACGTCGTCGTCGCCGAGCTCGCCGGTGTGCAGGATGCCGATGAGCTGCGCGCCGCGGCCGGTGGGGCGGAGGTGTTCGGTGTGCTCGTCCAGGACCCCGCGACCGACGGCCGGATCAGCGACTGGCGATCCGTGGCGGATGCCGCCCACGCCGCCGGCGCGCTCGTCGCCGCCGCGGCTGACCTGCTCGCCCTGACGCTGGTGTCGCCGCCGGGGGAGTGGGGCGCCGACATCGCAGTCGGGACGACGCAGCGGTTCGGCGTCCCCGTCGGTTTCGGCGGCCCCCACGCGGGCTACCTGAGTGTGCGCGCCGGGCTCGAGCGCACGATGCCGGGCCGGCTGGTCGGGATGTCGGTCGACGCCGTCGGAGCGCCCGCGTACCGACTCGCGCTGCAGACCCGCGAGCAGCACATCCGGCGCGAGAAGGCGACCTCCAACATCTGCACCGCGCAGGTGCTGCTGGCCGTGATGGCAGGCATGTACGCCGTCTACCACGGGCCCGAGGGACTACGCGGCATCGCCCTCGGCGTCCATGCGCATGCCCGCACCCTGGCCGACGCGTTGCGCGCCGGCGGTGTCGACGTCGCGCCCGGGCCGTTCTTCGACACCCTGGCGGTACGTGCTGGCGGACGGGCCGCGGATGTCGTCGCGGCCGCCCTCGCCGAGGGCGTCAACCTCTGGCCCGCCGACGACGACACCGTGCTCGTCAGCGTCGACGAGACCACCGGCCTCGACGATCTGGTCCGGGTGTGCCGCGCGCTCGGGGTCGAGGCGCCGGATGCCGTCGCCGAGCCGCGGACCGACTGGCCGGAGCAGCTCGCGCGCACCTCGGAGTACCTGACCCACCCGGTCTTCCACGCCCACCGGTCCGAGACGGCGATGCTGCGCTACCTGCGCCGGCTCGCCGACCGCGACTTCGCCCTCGACCGCGGCATGATCCCGCTCGGCTCGTGCACCATGAAGCTGAACGCCACCACCGAGATGGCCGCAGTGACCTGGCCCGAGTTCGCCGAGCTGCATCCGTTCGCGCCGCAGGAGCAGACCCGCGGCATCCGCGACATCGCCAGCCGGCTGAGCGCGTGGCTCTGCGACATCACCGGATACGACGCCGTGTCGCTACAACCCAACGCGGGCTCGCAGGGCGAGTTCGCCGGGCTCCTGGCGATCGCGGCCTACCATCGCTCGCGCGGCGACGACCTGCGACGGGTCTGCCTCATCCCCTCCAGTGCGCACGGCACCAATGCAGCCAGCGCGGTGATGGCAGGCATGACGGTCGTCGTCGTCGGCACCGACCCGGTGAGTGGCAACGTCGACCTCGACGACCTGCGGGCGAAGATCGACCAGCACCGCGACACGCTCGCCGCGATCATGGTCACCTACCCCTCGACGCACGGCGTGTTCGAGGACACCATCACCGAGCTGTGCGCTCTCGTGCACGACGCCGGCGGGCAGGTGTACGTGGACGGTGCGAACCTCAACGCACTGGTCGGCGTGGCCCGGCCCGGGCGTTTCGGGGCCGACGTGTCACACCTGAACCTGCACAAGACGTTCTGCATCCCGCACGGCGGTGGCGGGCCGGGAGTGGGGCCGGTCGCCTGCCGTTCCCATCTCGCACCGTTCCTCCCGAACCATCCGCTCGATGCGCAGGCCGGGCCGTCGACGGGAGTGGGTCCGGTCGCGGCAGCACCGTACGGCTCGGCCGGCATCCTCCCGATCTCCTGGGCGTACGTCCGGCTGATGGGCGGCGCGGGGCTGACCAGGGCCACCGAGATGGCGGTGTTGGCGGCCAACTACGTCGCGTCTCGACTCCGGGATCACTACCCGGTGCTCTACTCAGGTGCCGGGGGCCTCGTGGCGCACGAATGCATCCTCGATCTCCGCGATATCACCAAGCAGACCGGCGTCACCGTCGACGACGTCGCCAAGCGGCTGATCGACTATGGGTTCCACGCACCGACGATGTCGTTCCCCGTGGCGGGCACCTTCATGGTCGAACCGACCGAGAGCGAGGACAAGGCCGAGCTCGACCGGTTCTGTGACGCGATGGTGGCGATCCGGGCCGAGATCGACCAGGTGGCCGCCGGCACGGTGTCGGTGGCGGACAGTGCGCTGCGTGGGGCGCCGCACACGGCCGAGTCGGTCGTCGGCGACTGGGACCGGCGCTACGAACGGGCGACCGCGGTCTATCCAGCGGGCCTGGACCCCCGGATGAAGTACTGGCCGCCCGTGCGCCGCATCGACGGCGCTCACGGTGACCGCAACCTCGTGTGCTCGTGCCCTGCGCCCGAGGCATTCGAGGACTGAGGAACCCGTTCGCGCTCGGCAGTCCGCCTCGATCTCCAGAGGTGCGACAGGACGCTCTGCTGGCAGGCCGCCGACAGGACGCGCGAGGTCGGCCGGACCAGCGAGCGTGGCGCGCCGCGCTTCTCCGCGCGTCAGGCGGCCGGTGCGACACCGGTGCGCACCTCCACCGTGCTGCCCCCGGAGTCCTTGTGCACGATGACCTGTGCCGTGATGCGCGCTCGCAGGTCGGCGACGTGGCTCACCACACCGACGGCGCGACCGCCCTCGCGCAGTCCGTCGAGCACGGTGACGACCTGTTCGAGGCTGTC
>JBOFLR010000356.1:0-4234 GCA_051657965.1 Dermatophilaceae bacterium | reverse complement strand
TGTCGAACTCGTTCTCCAACCAGACGATCGCGCAGATCGAGCTGTTCACGAAGACCGAGGAGTACGTCGACGACGACGGTGCACCGAAGGTGGAGACGCTGCCGAAGCACCTCGACGAGAAGGTCGCCGAGCTGCACCTCGAAGCCCTCGGCGCCGAGCTCACCGAGCTCACCAAGGAGCAGGCCGAGTACCTCGGCGTCGACGTCGCCGGCCCGTACAAGCCGGAGCACTACCGCTACTGAGCGCCGAACACCGCTGCGAGACAGGCGGGGCCGTCCACACCGGACGGCCCCGCCTGCTGTCGTCGGGCCCGTGGTGCGACGTGGGTGAGCACGCCTGGATGACGAGTGCGGGCGGAGAAGGGTAGCCAGCCCTCGGGGGTCGCGCACCGGAACGGCGAAACCGGTTCTCTGCGTCCGCTGTACGGATGAGGCACGCTCGCCGGTTCGGTACGCGACGTCGAGGTGTTCGGTCGATGTGCGAGGGGTCGGCGCGGTGCGACCGTTCTCGGGAGCCGGAAACCCCCGGCCGTGGGCACCCCGCCCAGTCACCCGTGAAAGGCATCTCCCATGACCAAGGCTCTCGTCACCCTCCAGACCCGCATCGCGTCGCTCCGCGACGAGAAGGGCGCCACCGCCGTCGAGTACGGCCTGATGGTGGCCCTCATCGCCGCCGCGATCATCGTCACCGTCACCCTCCTGGGCGGTGCCCTGGACGACCTGTTCACCAGCGTCACCGACGACATCGATCCTGCCGCCTGACCAGTCGGTCCCGGACAGGAGAGCGACCGTGCCACGGATGAACCTCGGGCGGACGTCGCTCCGTCGTCGTGACGAACACGGAGCGACTGCGGTCGAGTACGCCTTGCTCGCCGGGTTCATCGCTGCAGCAATCGCCGGGAGCGTCTCTTTGATAGCACCCGTGTTGGTCAGCATCTTCACCAACGTCACGACGCCGTTCGGCTGATGGACCGGGTCCCCACCCTGTGGGGCCCGGTCCTGCCGGGCCGACCGGCACCTCTCCTGCTCTCTCCTGCAGCACCTCCCCTCTGTCGTAAGGAAGTACCTGTCATGGGCAAGCGAGTCATCGCCCTCGTCACCGCCGTCGCCCTCGCCCTCGTGGGCGCCGTGCTCGTCGTGCTCTACGCCCGCGCCGCCGACTCGCGCGCCGTGGCCGCGAAGACCCCGACCACCGCCTACGTCACCACCGCGCTGGTGGCCTCGGGCACCTCGCTCGCCGACGCCGCCAAGTCCGGCGCCGTGGTCAAGACCAACGTCCCCAAGGACGCCCTGCCGGTGGGCGCGCTCACCGGCATCAGCCGCGACAACCAGGACCTGCTCGCCCTCGGTGACCTGGCCCCCGGCACCTACGTGCTGCAGGCGTCGTTCGGCACCACCCCGCTCGGCACCAAGGCCATCCAGGTGCCCAAGGGCAAGCTCGCCGTGTCGGTCGAGCTGAGCGACCCCGCCCGGGTCGGCAGCTTCGTCACGCCCGGCTCGCGACTCACGATCTTCTCCACCTCCGAGCTGCGCAAGTTCGGCACCTCCGACGCCGACGAGTTCAACAAGCAGAAGCTCACCGGCACCACGGTGCTGCTCGAGGACGTGCTCGTCATCGGCATGGGCGACTCCTCTCTGACCCCGGCCCAGCAGCCGGCCGGCGAGGACGCCGAGGCCGCCGCCGCGGAGGCGTCCTTCCTCGTCACCGTGGCGGTGAGCCCGCAGGACGCCGTGCGCCTCGTGCACGCCATCAACTCGTACGTGCTCTACGCCGGACTGCGCGGCGAAGGCGTGCAGGTGGGCCAGCAGGCCACCACCGACGCCACCGTCGTGCGGGTCCAGCCATGATCCTCATCTGGGAGGCCGACACGGCGCTGGCCGAGCGCTACCGCTTCGCCCTCGGCGCCGACGCGAGGACGGCCGACACCCCGGCCGCCGTCGGCCGGATCATCACCGAGGACACCGCGCTCGCCCAGATCGTGGTCGGCCCGCACGTCGACCTCGACACCGTCTGGGACCTCGCCGAGGCGCTGCGTGTCGAGCGGCCGGAGGTGGGCTGCATCGTGCTCCGCGACCGCGTCGACGTGGCCGTGCTCACGCAGGCCCTGCAGCTCGGGGTGCGCGAGGTGGTGTCCGCCGACGACACCTCCGCCCTGCTCGAGGCGCTGCGCCGCAGCCAGAAGCTCACCTCGCGAATGGTCAGCTACCGCAGTGGCGGCGGCGCCGAGAGCACCCATGGCAAGGTCGTCACCGTCTTCTCCGCCAAGGGCGGGGTCGGCAAGACCGCGGTCTCGACCAACCTCGCGGTCACGCTCGCGTCATCCGGCGCACGTACCCTGCTCGTCGACCTCGACCTGTCCTTCGGCGACGACGCCATCAGCCTCCAGCTGCTGCCCACCCGCACGATGACCGAGGCCGTCGCGATGACCGGGAGCATCGACGGGCCCGGCCTGGCCTCGCTGGTCACCCGGCACGAGGCCAGCGGGCTCGACGTGCTGTGTGCGCCGTCCAACCCGGCGGATGCCGACCGCATCCCGGTGCAGACCGTCGCCGAGATCCTCCGGGTCGGCCGGCAGCACTACGACTGGGTGGTCGTCGACACCCCGCCCAGCTTCACCGAGCACGTGCTCGCGGCGTGCGACATCAGCGACCGGCTGGTGCTCATCGCCACCCTCGACATCCCGGCCGTGAAGAACCTCAAGCTCTCGCTCGACACCCTCGACCTGCTCGGCGTGCTCAAGGACTCGCGCTTCGTCGTCATCAACCGCGCCGACACCAAGCAGGGCCTGCGGGTGGAGGACGTGATGTCGGCGATCGACCAGCCGATCGCGGCCACCATCCCGCACAGCCCGAGCCTGCCGAACTCGGTGAACCGCGGCGTCGCGCTCGTGCTCGACGAGCCGCGCCACCCGGTGAGCCTGGCCATCCGCGAGCTCGCCGACGCCCACGTCGTGGGCACCATGACCGACGACCCGGAGGCCCGAACCAGCCGCCGGCAACGACTGACCAGGAGCCGTCGATGAGCCTCGCCGACCGTCTCGACAGCATCCGCCGCCAGCAGGTGGCGACCGGGCCGGAGGAGGTGATCGCCACCCCGGGCCGCGCCGCCCGCCCCGAGCGCATCGTCGACCCGCTGCAGAGCGTCAAGGAGCGCGTGCACCAGGCGCTCATCGACGAGCTCGGCCCCAAGCTCTACGACCCGCACCAGCGCGAGGACGAGCTGGCCGCCAAGGTGCGCCAGTCGCTGCAGGACACCATCGAGGCCGAACAGACCCCGCTCTCGCTCGCCGACCGCACCCGCCTCGTGCAGGAGGTCTCCGACGAGGTGCTCGGCCACGGGCCGCTCGAGCCGCTGCTCCGCGACCCCGAGATCAGCGAGATCATGGTCAACGGCGCCGACCACATCTGGGTCGAGCGCGCCGGCAAGCTCTACGCGGTCGAGGCGCACTTCTCCAGCGAGGCGCACCTGCGCCGGGTCATCGACAAGATCGTCGGCCGCATCGGCCGCCGGGTCGACGAGTCCAGCCCGCTCTGCGACGCCCGCCTGCCCGACGGCTCCCGGGTCAACGCGGTGGTCGCGCCGATCGCGCTCGACGGCGCCCAGCTCACCATCCGCAAGTTCTCCAAGGACCCGTTCACCGCCCAGGACCTGGTCAGCTTCGGCACCTTCTCGGAGCAGACCCGCGACTTCCTCCAGGCCTGCGTGCTCGGCCGCCGCAACATCATCATCAGCGGCGGCACCGGCTCGGGGAAGACCACCCTGCTCAACGTCATCTCCTCCTTCATCCCGGACGACGAGCGCATCGTCACCATCGAGGACGCCGCCGAGCTGCAGCTGCGCCAGGACCACGTGCTGCGGATGGAGTCGCGCCCGCCGAACATCGAGGGCAAGGGCCAGATCGCCATCCGCGACCTGGTTCGTAACTCGCTGCGGATGCGGCCCGACCGCATCGTCGTCGGCGAGGTGCGCGACGGCGCCGCCCTCGACATGCTCCAGGCGATGAACACCGGCCACGACGGCTCGATCACCACGGTGCACGCGAACACCCCGCGGGACAGCATCGCCCGGCTCGAGACGATGGTGCTCATGGCCGGTGTCGACCTGCCGGTGCGCGCCATCCGCGAGCAGGTGGCCGGCGCGGTCGACCTGGTCATCCAGCAGGCCCGCCTCAAGGACGGTACCCGCAAGGTCGTGGCCGTGACCGAGGTGGTCGGCATGGAGGGCGACGTCATCA
>JBOFLR010000355.1:0-4042 GCA_051657965.1 Dermatophilaceae bacterium | reverse complement strand
CGCAGCTCGGACTCGCTCTCGAACGGGCCGTCCCGGTAGCCCTTACCGGGGGTCACCGCGTTGGTGATGACGATGAGCAGCCGGGCGAACGGGCCGAGCAGGCGGCGCAGCCACAGCGCGAGCGGCGCCGCGGCCAGCGCCACCGTAGTGCTGTGCTGGCGCCCCAGCGTGCCGGGCGACACCCCGACGATCGCGAACGACACCAGCGCCATGACCCCGATGGCCACGAGCGAGGGCTGCCAGGTGCCCTCGACCTCGTCGACCACGGCGAGCGTGACCATGACGGCCACCGTGGACTCGGCCACCACCCGTAGGAACGAGAGCACCGAGAGGTACGCGGCCGTATCGCCGACCACCCGCGCGAGCGCGACCGCGCCGGCCCTACCCTCGGTGAGCAGCTCCTCGGCGCGCACCCGCGACATTCGCTGGAACGCCGCCTCCGCCGTGGCGATGAGGAACGCGACGACGGTCGCGGCCACAGCGGTGGCGACGAGGATCGTCATCGAGGGGCTCCGGAGGGTCTCAGGCGCTCGGGCGGCCCCGGGTGGCGAGGAAGGTGAGCAGCAGCTGGCGCTGGAGCTCGAACATCTCCGTCTCCTCCTCGGGGGTCGCGTGGTCGTAGCCGAGCAGGTGCAGGATGCCGTGGGTCGTGAGGAGCAGTAGCTCCTCCTCGGTGGCGTGGCCGGCCTCGCGGGCCTGCTTCGCGGCCACGGACGGGCACAGCACGATGTCGCCGAGCACGCCCTCCTCGGGCTCGGTGTCCTCCCGCCCGGGCCGCAGCTCGTCCATGGGGAACGACATGACGTCGGTGGGGCCGGGAAGGTTCATCCACCGCACGTGCAGGGTCTCCATCGCGGCCTCCTCGACCAGGCGCAGCGACAGGTCTGCGCGCGGGTGCACGCGCATCTGCTCCAGGACGTAGCGGGCGCACGCAACGAGCTCGAGCTCGTCGAGCTCGTGGCCGGTCTCGTTGAGGACGTCGATGCTCACGGCTGCGGCGGCCGCGGGCTGGGCCTGCGACGGGATGACGGGTGCTCGCTCTTGCCGACCTGCCGCTCGTCCCAGCGTCCGTAGGCGTCGACGATCGCGCCGACCAGGCGATGCCGTACGACGTCGAACGCGGTCAGCTCGGCGAAGTGCACGTCGTCGAGGTCGGTGAGGATGTCGCGGACCAACCGCAGCCCGCTCTGCGTACCCCCGGGCAGGTCGACCTGGGTGACGTCGCCGGTGACCACCATCTTCGAGCCGAACCCGAGCCTGGTGAGGAACATCTTCATCTGCTCCGGCGAGGTGTTCTGCGCCTCGTCGAGGATGATGAACGCGTCGTTCAGCGAGCGGCCCCGCATATAGGCCAGGGGGGCAACCTCGATGGTGCCGGCGGCCATCAGCCGCGGGATCGACTCGGGGTCGACCATGTCGTGCAGCGCGTCGTAGAGCGGACGGAGATAGGGGTCGATCTTGTCGTTCAACGTTCCCGGCAGGAACCCCAGACGCTCGCCGGCCTCGACCGCCGGCCGGGTGAGGATGATCCGGTTCACCTGCTTGGCCTGCAGCGCCGCGACCGCCTTGGCCATGGCCAGGTAGGTCTTGCCGGTGCCCGCCGGGCCGATGCCGAACACGATCGTGCTGCCGTCGATCGCGTCGACGTACCGCTTCTGTCCCAGGGTCTTGGGCCGGATGGTGCGCCCGCGACTGCTCACGATGTTCATCGTCAGTACGTCGGCCGGCCGTTCGGCCGTCTGGGCCCGGAGCATCTGGATGGAGCGCTCGACGGCATCGCGGTTCAGCGGCTGCCCGGCGTCGATGACGTCGAGGAGCTCGTCGATCAGGCGCTCCACGAGCGCGACCTCGGCGCTCGGCCCGGCGATGTGGAACTCGTTGCCGCGCACGTGGATCTCGACGTTCGGGAACTGCCGCTCCATGGTGCGCAGCAGCTCGTCACGTGGGCCGAGGAGGGTGACCATCGCGACATCGGCCGGGATGGTCACCGTGTGGTGGGGCACGTGCGGGTGCGCGGATGCCGCAGGCCCGCCGTCGGCGGACCCGGGATGGTCGGAAGGAGCGTCACTCATCGTGGGCCAAGTGTACGGAGCCGCGACGACGGGCGGCACCCGCGTTCCTGGCGCCGCGTCGTCCCGACCGTCATCCGGGGGGCCAGGTGAGCTCGCGGCCGCCGAGTAGATGCAGGTGCGCGTGGAACACGCTCTGCTGGGCGGCGGCGCCGGTGTTGGCGACGAGGCGGTAGCCGGGCAGGTCCGCGGCATCCGCGACCGATGCCGCCAGCCCGACGGCGTCGGCGAGTTCGGCGGCCGATGCCGCGGCCAGGGCGGCGAGGTCCGGCACGTGGCGGCGGGGGATGACGAGCACGTGCGTCGGCGCCCTCGGGTCGATGTCCCGGAACGCCAGCGAGTCCTCGGTGTCGGCGACGACGTCGGCCGGCACCTCACCAGCGACGATGCGGCAGAAGAGGCAGTCGGCGCCGTCCGTCGTGCTCATGGCGCGACGCTACCGGCTCCCGTCGCGACTCCCCTCGCCGCGCGCTCCGTTCACCCGGTGACGACGAGCCCGGTGGCGAGCCGGTTCAGGCCCGTGGACTCCTCCCACACGCCCTGGTTCGCCAGCCGGATGCTGTACTCCGGCCGTGTCGCCAGTGCCGGCACCGGGTCGGGAAGGCCGAGCAGCACGTCATATGTCCCCGCCGGGACGTCGGTCGGCACTGTCGGCGCTGCTGCGACCGTGACGTCACCGGCCTCGCGGAACCACATCCGCGGGTCCAGCGCGGCATCGCGCTCCTCGAGGATGCTCATCGGATACGTGGTGCCGGTGTCCTTGTTCCGCAGCACCACGTTCAGGCCGCGCGGGTTGAACGGCGCCGCGTACCCGACGTTGCGCACCACGAACGACGCCGACAGCGCGTCCCCGGCCTTGACCTTCTCCTGGATCGAGGAGCTCTCCAGCTCGAACCGGTACCCCATCCGCCGGTCGAACTCCTCGTAGCAACCCGCCTTCTTCCACCTCGTCAGCGTCGGCTCGTGGAACTCGGCGTTCAGCGAGCTCCAATGGAACCGCTCCAACTCGGTCCGGGCGGTCTCGCAGTCGCCCCGGTTCACGTCACCCGCGATCTGACAGGTCTCACCGATGACCGGCGTGTACTTGCTGAAGCCCTCGAGGATCGTCATGTCGCTCGCCGGGTCGCCATAGTCGTAGGTGCCGCCGTCGTTGGCGGTCGAGAGAAAACACTGGTTCCCCAGCCCGGTGCGGGCGAGAGCAGAACCGTCGTACGCCATCTCCTCGGTCATCCCCGCCCCGGTCATCTCCTCATAGTGGGTCACGTACCGGGTGGTCATCATCCGGTCCTCGGGCAGCACCTCCAGGATCTTCTTCCAGATCTGGCTGCGCGCCGGCTCCTTGTCCAGACCGTTGCTCGACGTGTGCCACTCCCCCCAGGCGCCGATGAAGCCGTCGTAGGTCACGGCAACGACACCCCGGTGCTTCTCGAACAGCGGCTTCAGCTGGTCCAGGTGACCCAGGACCACGTCCAGCGGTGCATCCACGCCACCGTTGTCGAAGTTGTAGGCGAAGTTGGGCAGCACCTTCACGCCCCCGGCGGCCGCGGCGGTGAACGACGCGTCGATCTCGTCGAGCTTGGCCTGCGAGATCGGCCCACCACGGAAGTCGTCCAGACGGATGATCACTCGGGAGAGGGTGTAGCCCTCACCGCGTGTCGCCTCGTGTCGACCGGTGAGATCGGTGTTGTCGTGGAACCCGCGCTCGGGGTTGAGGAACAGCGACCCGTCGGCCGTGTAGGTGGTGTCGATCGTGGCTGCCGAGGCCGCCGCGGGCGCGACCGCGTCGACCGGCTCGAGGGCGACCGAGGCCAGCCGTACGTTGCGGTCCCGCTCGGGCGCACCGTCGTAGCGGTCGGTCGCGAACTCGGCGACCACCGACTCCCCCGCCGACACGGTCACCTCACCGAAGGACACGGCCGCATACGTCGTCGACGACACCTCCCGGCCGACCGTCGTGCCGGAGACCGTGAGGT
>JBOFLR010000354.1:0-7662 GCA_051657965.1 Dermatophilaceae bacterium | reverse complement strand
AGAGCGGGGCGCTCGACGAGGCGCAGGGGCAGCAGCTCACCGAGCAGCTGGCCGCGCTGGAGGTCGAGGTCAACCCGCGCTACGGCGTCTACGACGCGCGCAACGTCAGCGTGCAGCCGGGCTCACCGGGCTGGATCTCGCAGTCGCCCACCGCCTCGCCGACTCCCGAAGGCGCGCCGCCGCCCGAGGAGGGGCCGGCTCCCGAGCCGTCGCCGTCGCCGTGAGCACCGGGCGGCTCCGGCTGCTCCAGAGCACGCCCCGGGTCGCGCCCGGCCTGCTCACCCGCGAGGCCTGGCAGGCCGTCGCGGATGCCGCCCAGCTCGCCTGCCGCGACCCCGCCGACCCGCTCGCCGCAGCCCTCGCGGAGGCCGGGTTCGCCGCCGCGCCGGTCGACCCACCCGATGAGCCGGTGCCCGCGTTGGCCCGCCGGCTGGTGGAGTGGGCCGCCTCGGACGACGTGGTGTGGCTCGGCTCGGTCGACGGCGACCCCGGGCTCGCCGACGCCATCGCGGCCGAGGTGTCGCGGCTCGAGACGCCACCGGAGGTGGAGGTGCTGCTCGGGTCGTGGGACGTGCCCGGCGCCCGGCTGCTCGACGTCGTGGCCGCGATGGACCGGCTCCGCTCGCCGGGCGGCTGCCCGTGGGATGCCGAGCAGACCCACGAGTCGCTGGCGCCGTACCTGGTCGAGGAGGCGCACGAGGTGCTCGCGGCGATCTCCGACGGTGACGCGGCGCATCTCGCCGAGGAGCTCGGCGACGTGCTGCTCCAGGTGGTCTTCCACGCCCGGGTGGCCGAGGATGCCGCCGACGGTGCCTTCGACGTCGACACCGTGGCGGGCCTGCTGGTCGAGAAGCTGGTGCGGCGTCATCCGCACGTCTTCGCCGACGGCGATGCCTCCACACCGGAGGAGGTCGAACAGGAGTGGGAGCGGATCAAGGCTCAGGAGAAGGCGGTTCGCGAGCTGGGTCCGTCGGCGGATGGCTCCGGTGGCGATGACCCGGGCGCGGAGCTGCTGCACGGCATCCCGCCGTCGTTGCCGGTCGACCTCGCGGTGGCGAAGGTGCTCGCCCGGGCGCGCCGTCGCCATCTCCGCCCGGATGACGCCGCGCTCGCGCGGCTGGATGCCGCGCGTGCCGCACTCGCCGCCGCCGAGGCGGATGCCCGCGCTGCGCTGACCGAGGTCGCGGCGTCGGTGGGACTCGATCGCACCCGGTGACCCGCCGGTCCGTCGCCGTCATCGGCCTGGCACATGGCTGTGCGGTTCAGCGCCGTCGGGATGCCGTCTCGTCGGTCCACGGTTTGGTGTGGCGGACTCGGCGAGTGGCCGGTTCGAGATGACGGCCCATGGCCGCGGTGTGGACGAGCATCTCCTTGCCGGCACGGAGCCGGCCGTGCTTCCAGCTCTGCAGTGCGCTGTCGACGTCGGCCGTGCGCAGCGTGCGATGCAGGGTCGCGGCATCGACCGCGGCCTTCGTCGTGGCCGACCCGGCGTGCGGCCGCACGGTGAACGCGGCGTCCCCGCTGAGCAGTACGGCCCCTTGCGCATCGCGTCGACGCGTCCTTGGGTGATCACCTGGAGGAACGGATGGGGGTGCCCTGCACGATGTCGAGGAACGGCTGCGACAGGCACTCCTCGGCGTGGGTGCGCAAGGTGGTCAGCACGGTCGGTGCCAGCATGCTGGCGGCCACCGCGAGGTCGTTGCACCCGTCGGAGCGGTCGATGGTCACCTGGGACAGCTTGTCGGGGTCGACCGGCTCCTACCACACCCAGTTGAGCAGCCGGCCTCCGTCGCGTCGGGTCGGGTGCCGGCCGGAGCGGGTGGCGTAGTAGAGGAACTGCGCGCCAAGGGAGTCGTACACGGTGAGGCGACCGACGAGGCGGTGGGCGAGCGGCCCGCCGAGATCCGATTCGGGAAGCGTCCCGCGCATCGTCACGTAGCCGGCGTAGCCCAGCGAGGCCTCCGGCGACACCATCTTCCGGAAGCCGGATCGGCTGCCGTCGGCGACGACGAGGACGGGCACACCGTCGCGATAGCAGTCGGACGGGAGCCGGTCGCGCAGCATTCGATGGAGCACTGACCACGAGGTCGCCACCTGACGTCGGGGGAGGAGGGTGACCCGGCCGTTCCGGTCGACGAGCTGGCGAGCGGTGATGGGTACACCGATCCGTGCGGCCGGGACGGCGCAGGAGCCCGCGACGAAGGAGACCAGGCCACGCTGCGCGACGATCCCGGCACCGGGGTGCGAGCCACGCTCGGGGATGCCGCTCCCACACCGGGACGTCGGCGCCCAGGTGCTGGAGCACCAGTGCCCGGCACGGTCCGGCCACCGGGCCGCCGACGACGCCACAGCGATGTCCGGCCAGCGCTCCGTCTCGGAGGAACGCTCGCCCTGCGCTCGCCCCACTGCGGCCCGGCACGGTTTCGACGCCAACCCGGGGGATGTCGTGACGGCAACGCTAGCGCTCGAGCACGTTCGTGGTGCTGGTCGTCGTCGACCGGCCGATCGCCAGATCACTCAAGGTGTTTGTCGGCGGATGCGTGCAGCGCGAACTACGGTGATCGTCACGAGGAGGAGCGGTGGCGAGGCGACGAGCAGGATGAACCAGGGGGAGCGGTCGACCAGCGACGCAACCAGCGCAGTTCCTCCTTGGGCGAATCCGATCCACAGGAGAAGCCCGGACACCGTGACGACGGAGTATCTGAGGACGCCGTAGCGGCCGGCCACGAGGAGCGCTTCGATCGCGGCGCCCGTGCCGAGGAAGAAGCGGAGAAGAATCCCGACGAGTAGCGGCCGCCGGTCGCGCTGGCCCGTCAACGTGCCCAGCCATCGTGGACCAAGGTCGGTGTGCCGCCGGATGTTGTCCGCACCGGCACGTGCCAACATCACAGCAGTCGCGACACAGCCGGTCGCGCAGCCGACCAGAGAGAGCGCGACGGCCGTGGGTTGAGTCCAGATGAGGGGAGCTATCAGGACGAAGAGCTTGCTCAGGTGGATTGGCGCGGCCAAGGCGCACAGCACGGTGAAGACGACCGGGGCAACAGTGCCGGCACTCTCGATCGCCTGCCGGAGATCTTCGGTGGCCCATGTCGGTCGGATGACCGCAACGAGGATGCATGCTGTGGTAAGCACTAAGACCAGGCCGGCCGCACCGTTCGCGCGAAGGCGCCCGAGCCGGCGGGTTCGATGGTCATGGGTCGTGTCGGTGCTCATCGGGGACTTCCTGGTAGGGACGCGGAGTCGCGAGCCTGAACTCGCGCTCGCATGGCGGCGACACCGAGCGCCGTGCTCACGGCGACGCTGAAGAGGATGGCGAGCCCGCCGAGGCTGATCTTCACCACGGCGGCCGTGCGGATGACGGTCAGCAGAGACTCGGGCTCGGCCGCCACCAGCAGCTCGATCGTCGTCCCGGTCTCGACCCAGTCGGCGACGAAGGCGATGACCGACCCCCACGCCACAACCTGGCCGAGCCGGCGCAGTCGTGTCGACGTCACTCGCTCCGCGACCAGGCCGGTGGCGAGTGGGACGATGGTGCCCCACACCAGCAGCGCGAACACGAAGTCCAGGCCGAGCCACAGGCCGCCGAGCATCGGACCGGTCGGTCCGTACACTTCGGTGAGCGAGCGAGCTACGTCTGCCTCGTGGACGATGCCGAAGAAGATGCCGGCGACCGGCCCCTCGTCCACTCCGTCGGGTGCGTGCCCACGGTTGCGGACCACCAGGAAGACGGAGAGCGTCGCTACCGCGAAGAGCAGCAGATGCACCCGGCCTCGGGCCTGCATCGGACCGAACGGCAGCGTCACGACGGCCGATCCTGGTGCTGGTCGTGGCTGCTGCCTACCGGGGGTTCGTGCCCGACGCGGCGCCACCAGGAGCGGAACTCCCGCACGACTATGTCGGGTGAGTCCTGCCACACGAAGTGGCCGGTGTCCTGGAGGTTGACCTGAGTGTGCTGTGGGAACACCGCGCAGAACCGGTCGCGGTTCTCCAGGGGGAAACCTCGGTCACCGTGTTCGGGCCAGGCGACGAGGACCGGCAAGTGAGTCAGCCGGTCCAGACCGGCCTCGACGCCGAGAAGGAACCCCGTTGCCCCGCTGATCGACCGGAGCAGCTCGAGGACGGGCTTCCGCGATGCCGCGGTGGGGAACGGCGCCAGATAGTGCCGCATCTCCTGGCGTGTCAGTTTGCGGCGTTTCGCCAGCAGAGGCATCATCACGCGCGCCATCACGTTGAGCCGGCCGATGAGCAGGTTGCCGAGCGCGCCGCCGAGGCGTTCCGGCCCCTGGCGCTCGCTCTCGGTCAGGGGCGGCCATGCCCGGGTGTTCGAAAGGACCAGGCCGGCATACCTCGCCGGGTGGACCTGTGCGGCGGCGAGCCCGATTGGCCCTCCCCAGTCCTGACCGAAGAGGATGACGTCGCGGAGGTCGAGGTGCTCGACGAGGCGTTCGAGGACGCAGGCATGCTCATCCGGCCGGAACTCGTAGTCGTTCGTCGCAGTGGAGAGTCCGAACCCTGGCAGGTCCAGCGCCACACATCGGAACGCGGGCCGGAGTGCGACGATCAGGTCACGGAACAGGAACGACCACGTGGGGTTGCCGTGCACCATGAGCAGCACCGGTCCCGAGCCGGTCCCATCGTCTCCTGAGCCGGTTCCCTCGTCGACGTAGTGGACGATGTTGCCGTCGATCTCGGTGAAGCGGCTGGTGAACGGGAACAGGCGCTGGTCGACCCATCCGGGCCGTACCGCGTCGGGAACGCGGCTCGTGGGCGCGCTCACGCCGGCACCGCCGACTTGGTGCTAAAGACGCGTGCGGCTCGAACGACGTGTGACGAGCGCAGATACGAGACCAGGCCGGCGGGCGTCGGTCGCGCGCTGCGATAGCCGATGTGGCAGTCGGGACGGACGAGGTACACCGACGGTCGGGTGGCGCCGTGCCTACGGTGCGCCTCGCCGGACCGGTCGGAGACGACGGCGAGACCCTGCCGACCACCTGTTCCGGGCTCGTCACCGCGCTCGTGCACCAGAATCCCCTCGACGTCCTCGCCGAGCAGATCCCGGGCCGTGTCGTAGACGCCGACGAGGTCCGCCACGTCGGCGTCCGCCCCGGCGCCTGCGAACATCACGAGGCGCCACTGTGGCCCCCTCAGCATCTCCATCAGCATCACTGGGGTGTCCGGTCCGGAGTCGGCGCCGCCGACGGAGAGCAGCACGTGGTCGTGCATTCGCCGCCCCGGTCGTGGAGCCTTCAGCCAGGCGAGCCGATCTGCTCGCTCCATGTCGGTGTGGACGTCGCCCTCACGAACGAGGGCCGAGCCGGTGTAGTCGGCCTCCATCGCATTCGGCCGCTGCTCGTTCCCGACTCGCATCTGCGACGCCACCAGCCGCAGCGCGACCGGAAGCGCCAGGTCGCGGAACGTCCGGGCGGCCGGGTTAATGCCGGTCAGGACAGTGTGCATCGTCTTGCCCATTCGCAGCACCGACGCGGCGGCGGGTCGCCGCTCGGGTTCGTAGCTGTCGAGAATCTCCGGTGCCGCTACTCCGCGGATTACCGCGTCGAGCTTCCAGGTCAGGTTGTAGGAGTCCTGCAGGCTGTTGCCGAGACCGTTGCCCGACATCGGGCTGTGCAGATGCGCGGCGTCACCGGCGAGGAAGACGCGACCGGACCGGTACCGGTTGACGTGACGGTGGTGGATGTGAAATGTGGAGATCCAGAGTGGGTCGCGCATGACGACGGGGATCTCGCACCGCTCACGGACCAGGAGCTGCAGCTCCTCGAAGGAGAACGACTCCCTGGCGGGGGCGCCGTCGACCGGCTTGGGAAGATTCCCCACCAGGTGCCACAGATCGTCATCGACGAACTTCGTCGCCAGCAGGAACGACTTCGGACTGAGGAAGATGGTGGCGTAGTCCTCCGGCAGGTCCCACTGCGCTCGGACGTCGGCCACGACGAACTCGTCGCTCTCGGTGGTGCCGTCGAGGAGGAGGCCCACTGCCTTCCGGACGTGGCTCCGAGCACCGTCACAGGCGATGACGTACTGCGCCCGGACGACCTCGCAACGTTCTTCGTCCTGGTGGCGGAGACGCACCTGGACGAAGTCGTCGGACTGCTCCAGGTCGAGCACCTCCACGCCGCGCTCGATGTGGCCCCCACACTCGTACAGTCGCTCGGTGAGCGAGAGCTCGGTGCTGCTCTGAGGCACGTTGCGTACCTGCCGGTACGGCCGGGTGTCGGAACGGTCGCCCATCGTTCCGACGACGCGCGCGCCTCGCCGGAACTGCATCCCTCGGAGGATCACCGAGCGCTCATCCTGGACCGGCATGACGCCGAGGTCGTCGAGGGCGAACATGGCGCCGGTCAGCAGGCTGTTGGCTTTGGAGAACGGCGAAGGCCCGGGCTCGCGTTCCACCAGCCGCGCGTGTACGCCTCGCCGCGCGAGGTCGATGGCAGCGGTGAGGCCGGTCGGGCCCGCGCCGACGATGAGGACGTCAACATCATGAGGGGTCGGTGTCTGGCTCATGACACAACGATGACTGACGGTCAGTCAATCCGCAACCACAGTTCGATCGTCAGTCGTCGGCACGGCATCCTGGTGAGATGACGCCTGTGCTCCCACCCCTTTCTGAGTCCGAGCCGGCCAATGCCGGCCCGACTGGTCACGACGACAAGCGAACGCGCATCCTTACAGCGGCTCGCGCCGTACTCGCCGAGCACGGCTACGACGGAGCCGCGATGGCAGATGTCGCGACCCGTGCGGGAGTCGCCAAGGGCACGGTCTACCTGTACTTCCCATCCAAGGCGGCCCTGGTCTCGGCGCTCAGTGCCCAGGTTCGCGATCAACTGCTCGCCGCGGTCGGTGGCGCGCTCTCCGAAGACACGACACTGGCCGAACGCCTCGACCGGATGGTCCGCGCGGGCGTCGGCGTCGCCACCGCCCACCGGGACGTCATCCGCCTGCTGGACAACGACATGCTCCTGTTCACGCCGACCGATCGGCCGGCGGCATCCAGGCACGAGCCACTCATCGCTGCCTTTGAGCGTGCCCAGCAGCGTGGCGAGCTGTCGACGGACGTCGATCCGGACATCTGCGCCGAACTCGTCATCGCCGTCGTGACCCGGATCGCCCAGTCGACACTCTCCGGGCTGGTCGACGACGACGAGCGACGTCTCGCTTTCCTCCAGCAGTCGATCGCGTTCCTGCTGCGTGGTCTCGGGCTACCACCTCCGGACTCCGCCAGCTCGTGAGCCCGCCGGCCCGCTGCGCCCCGAGAGGCCTCGCGCCGAACCGGCGGGTCGGGTCGTCGGCGCGGCGCGATCGGACGACGGCGGATGCGAACCCGGTCGTCGCCGAGGACGACGATCACTCCTGCATCGAGGTCGTCGGCAAGCCCGCAGGTGCGTACGTGGACCCGCATCGTGCCCCGGCGCAGGGGGGGCTACCCCATCAGACCCGGGTCGACGGGTCGCGGTGTCCGCGCGGAGATCCATGGCGACGCCGGTCGCTGATCACAGCGGATCCACGACGTGAGCCGATAGCGGTCCATCAGCCAGCAGGTCGCGCCCGCTTCGCGTCGCGGCCGAGCCGTGAGAGGAAGTCGTCGAGACCATCGTCTGCGACATCGTCGAAACGCCCGGACGACAGGTCGGACCAGCCCAGCTCGGC
>JBOFLR010000353.1:0-2582 GCA_051657965.1 Dermatophilaceae bacterium | reverse complement strand
GACCGGGCCGAGCTCGACGCCGACCTCGCCGCCAGCCGCGAGTGACGCCACCGCAACGGACCGGCTCCGGTCGGCGATGACGCATGGCCGAGAAGAAGCATCCGGACGTCCCGGGGTGCGTGTCCACGACGAGACGGGCGGCTTTCGGGTCGAGTCGCGGGGGTTGTGGCGGTCGGATACCTCGAGGACAGCGAGGTGACCTCGCGCATCGACGCGAGACGACCCATGGATGGTGCCATCACGTTCACTCAATCGTGTCAGAGATAATAAGGTCTCGAATTTGATACTCTAGAGTCGTTAAGATCTCATTTTTGAGATATCAGGGAGTACAACATGGCGGGCGCGACGAGAGGGCGCACACCTGTCTCAGTCGCGCGTGCGCTCGACGGACTGGGCAGCGACGTGGCCACGTGGCGCAAGCTGCGCCACCTGACAGCTGAGCAAGTCGCCGACCGCGCCGGGGTGAGTCGCAGCACCGTCCTCCGCCTCGAAGGCGGGCAGGGAGCCTCCGTGGAGAATCTGCTGCGGGTGGCTCGCGCGCTGGGTGTGCTTGATCTGCTGACGAAGGCACTCGACCCCTACGCCACCGATGTGGGTCGCCTCCGCGCAGACGAGGAGCTCCCGACCAGGGTGCGCGCTCGCGGAGCCGGCAGTTGAGCGCCGTGGAGGTCTGGGTCTCTATCGGAGGCATCGACGTCCGCGCCGGCACCCTGTACCCGCACCGCCGCCGCGGCGGCAGTACCGAGAGCGCCAGCTTCACCTCCACGGACGAGTACATCGCGAACCCACGCGCATACTCACTGGAACCGGTACTTCCTCTCGAGGCTGGCGCCCATCGGAGCACCGTCGGGCACTCGATGTTCGGTGCGTTCGGCGACTGCGCTCCAGACCGGTGGGGCCGGACTCTGGTCAAGCGGCGCGAGGCCGCCCAGGCCCGAGCCGAGGGCCGAGAGCCGCGCGGCCTCGGTGAGGTCGACTACCTCCTCGGGGTCCGCGACGACCTTCGACAGGGCGCGCTGCGTTTCCGCCGCGGCGACGGCCCTTTCGAGGCGACGGAGGACCACGGTGTCCCTGCACTGACCGACCTGCTCGAACTGCTCACTCTTGCTGCGCGAGCCGAGGCGGACTCGGCCGACCTGCCGGACCTTCAGCGCCTCATCCGGGTCGGCAGCTCTCTCGGCGGGGCACGGCCCAAAGCGCACGTTCGCGGCGCCGCCGGCAACCTCGCAATCGCCAAGTTTCCCAGCGCCGCACACGACACGTGGAACGTCATGGCATGGGAGAAGGTCGCACTCGAACTCGCCGCCCGGGCCGGGATCAACGTTGCGGCAAGCACCCTGCTGAACCTCGCCGGCCGCAACACTCTCGTCGTGGACCGGTTCGACCGAACCCGCGACGCCGACGGTGGACCGGCCGGGCGCATCGGCTACGTCAGCGCAATGACGATGCTCCAGTCCACCGACGGCCGGCAGGGCAGCTACCTGGAGATCGCCGAAGCCATCGAGACGCGCTCATCGCACGCGACCGCGGACCTGCGCCAGCTCTGGCGCCGGATCGTCTTCTCCATCCTCATCTCCAATACCGACGACCACTTGCGCAACCACGGATTCCTGCATCAGGGCGGGGACACCTGGCGGCTGTCTCCGGCATTCGACGTCAACCCGAACCCCGAACCAGGGACCAAGCACCTCACCACGGCGATCGACCTGGGTGATGACACGGCGAGCATCTCGCTCGCACTCGCTGTCGCAGACTACTTCCGCCTCAGTGCCCAGGCGGCCGACGACATCGTCGCACAGGTCCGGACGGCCGTGTCGGACTGGGCTCCGGTCGCCCGCCGGTACGGCCTGTCCTCGCAGGAGATCACCGCCATGTCATGGGCGTTCGACGCACACTCCGCGCACGCATCGCCATAGGCGCGGCAACCAGCGAGGCTCCGACTCGGTCGGTCGTACGGGCGGCGTGGCCGGGCGAGTCAGCCGCCCCGGACATCGAGACGACATGGGTCCTCCGGCAGTCAGGTGGCTGGCAATCGCCGAGTATGTCGTCACCGAACTGATGCGCACAGGGGCCGCATCACTCTGGCCCGAGCCGCGTCACCCGGCGATGAGGTCGAGGGCGATGTCGACGATCGGGCTGGAGTGGGTGAGGGCACCCACCGACAGGTAGTCGACGCCGGTCTCGGCGTACTCCCGCGCGACGTCGAGCGTGAGACCACCGGTGGCCTCCAGCTCGACCTGCTCCCCCGTCGCCCGCACCGCCTCGACCGTCTCACGCAGCAACGGCGTAGACATGTTGTCGCACAACAGGAACCGCGCTCCGGCGGCGACCGCCTCGAGCGCCTCGTCGACCGTGGTCACCTCGACCTGGATGTCCACCTCGGGGTACGTCGACCGGATGGCGCGCCACGCCTCGGTGAGCCCACCCGCGGCGAGCTTGTGGTTGTCCTTGACCATGGCCACGTCGTAGAGCCCCATGCGCTTGTTCGTGCCGCCGCCGCACCGCACCGCGTACTTCTCGAGCGCCCGCAGCCCCGGGGTGGTCTTGCGCGTGTCGAGCACGGTCGCCCCGGTACCCGACAG
>JBOFLR010000352.1:0-5481 GCA_051657965.1 Dermatophilaceae bacterium | reverse complement strand
TGGCAGGGGTTCTACGACGTCGTCGTCGCCGCGGCGGCCGGTCGCCCGCTCGAGCGCATCGACGCCGAAGTGCTCGACGTGCTCCGCCTCGGGACGCACCAACTGCTCGGCATGCGCGTGCCGGTTCACGCGGCATCCGACCAGACCGTCGGGCTGGCGCGCTCGGTGGCCGGTGGCGGGGCCGGCGGCTTCGTCAACGCCGTGCTCCGGCAGGTCGCACGGCGCGACGTCGGGCAGTGGCGGGATGCCGTGGTGCCGGACGGCGGGGGAGTGTCCGCGCTCGCGGTGCGCTGGTCGCACCCCGAGTGGGTCGTCGGCGCGCTACGGCAGGCGCTGCTCGGGCACGGCCGGGCCGGCCCGGACGACGTCGACACCGAGCTCGAGGCGCTGCTCGCCGCCGACAACGAGCCGCCCCGCGTGCACCTCGTCGCCCGCCCCGGCCTGGCCACCGTCGAGGAGCTGGTGACCGCCGCGGATGCCGAGCCGAGCCGCACCTCGCCGATCGGTGCGGTACTCAGCTCGGGTGACCCGGGCGGCGTCCCGGCCGTGCGAGAGGGCCGGGCCGCGGTGCAGGACGAGGGGTCCCAGCTGGTCGCGCTGGCGCTGGCACGGGCGGAGGTGCCGCCAGGTCTACCGAGCCGGTGGCTGGACCTGTGCGCCGGCCCGGGGGGCAAGGCCGGGGTGCTGGGTGCGCTGGCCGTCGAGTCCGGCGCCGACCTCACCGCCGTGGAGGTGAGCCCGCACCGCGCCGACCTCGTGCGGGCCACGCTCACCGCGCTCGGCGAGCGGGCGGCATCCGCGGGACGGTCGGTCGAGGTGCGCACCGCCGACGGGCGCGAGGTCGGCACCGACGAGCCGGGCGCGTACGCGAGGGTGCTCGTCGACGTACCCTGCACCGGGCTGGGCGCGCTGCGCCGTCGTCCGGAGGCGCGCTGGCGCCGGCAGCCGGCCGACCTCGGCACCCTCGGGCCGCTGCAGCGCGACCTGCTGCGGTCGGCGCTCGACGCGGTGGCACCCGGCGGGGTCGTGGCGTACGCGACGTGCAGCCCGCACGTCGCCGAGACGCGGTTCGTCGTGTCCGACGTGCTGAAGCGACGCGACGACGTCGAGGTCGTCGACGTTCGCCCGCTGCTCACGGATGCCGCGGGGATGCCGCTCGCCGCCCTCGGTGCGGGGCCGGCGGTGCAGCTGTGGCCCCACGTCCACGGCACCGACGCCATGTACCTCGCCCTGCTGCGCCGGCGTTAGCGTGGACCGGTGATCGAGATGCTGACCGCCCGTGAGGTCGAGGCGATGCGTCCGGCCGGCCGGTTCGTCGCCGACGTCCTGACCCGGCTGCGGGCGGAGGCCGACGTCGGGGTCGACCTGCTCGAGCTCGACGCCCTGGCACACGAGCTGATCCGCGAGCGTGGCGCCGTCTCCTGCTACGTCGACTACCACCCGTCCTTCGGTGCGATGCCGTTCGGCAAGGTGCTGTGCACGTCCGTCAACGACGCGGTCCTGCACGGTCTGCCGCACCGGTACCGGCTGCGCGACGGCGACCTGCTCAGCCTCGACTTCGCCGCCTCGGTCGACGGGTGGGTGGCCGACTCGGCCACCAGCCTGGTCGTGGGTAGTCCGCGGGCCGAGGACCTCGACCTCATCGCCGCGACGGAGCGGGCGCTCGCCGCGGCGGTCGACCTCATGCGGCCGGGCAACCGGCTCGGTGACCTGTCGGCGACCATCGGCGCGCTGGCCCGCGAGTGCGGGTACCGCGTCAACACCCAGTTCGGCGGGCACGGGGTCGGCCGCACGATGCACGGCGACCCGCACGTGCCGAACGACGGGCGGCCGGGGCGAGGGTTGCGGCTGCGGCCCGGTCTGGTGCTGGCGATCGAGCCGTGGCTCACCGCCGGCGGCCCCGAGATCGTCACCGACTCCGACGGGTGGACCATCCGCAGCGCCGACGGGTCGCGCGGCGCGCACTCCGAGCACACCGTCGCCGTCACCGAGGGCGACCCGCTCGTGCTGACCGCGCGTGGTCCCGGCTCGTCGACCGCGCCCGAGTAGGGTTGCGGCCGTGCAGATCTCGCCGTCGATCCTGTCGGCCGACTTCGCCAACCTCCAGCGCGCGCTCGAGAGCATCGGCAACGCCGACTGGGCGCACGTCGACGTCATGGACAACCACTTCGTGCCCAACCTCACCCTCGGCCTCCCGGTCGTCGAGGCGCTGGTGGCCGTGTCGCCGGTACCGGTCGACTGCCACCTGATGATCGACGACCCGGACCGCTGGGCACCCGGGTACGCCGAGGCCGGCGCCGGCTCGGTCACCTTCCATGTCGAGGCGGTGCGCGACGCGGTGGCGACCGCGCGCGCCATCCGGTCGGCGGGCGCGCGAGCCGCGTTCGCGGTCAAGCCCGGCACGGCGTTCGCACCGTACGAGCGACTGCTGCCCGAGGTCGACATGGTGCTCGTCATGACCGTCGAACCCGGTTTCGGGGGCCAGTCGTTCATGGCCGACCAGCTGCCCAAGGTGCGCCAGGTGCGCGAGGCGGTGCGCCGCCACGGCGGGGAGGTGTGGGTGCAGGTCGACGGCGGGGTGTCGGCCGACACGATCGGGCAGTGCGCCGAGGCCGGGGCCGACGTGTTCGTCGCCGGCTCGGCCGTCTACGGCGCCGAATCGGCCGCGGCCGCCGTCGACCAGCTCCGGGCGCTGGCCGGCGCGCACCGGGCCGGATGACGTCGCTCGCCGCGCGCCTGGCCGGCACCGACGGCTACGCGGCCGACCTCGACCTCGCCGAAGGTCTCGCGCCCGGTGAGGTGCTCGAGGGGGTCGAGCTGGAGGGCTGCCGGCTCGCCGGGTCGGTGCTCGAGAAGGCGGTGCTGCGGGGGTGCCGCTTCACCGACTGCGTCTTCACCGGGTGCAACCTGTCGATGGCCGACCTGGACGGTTCGGTGTTCCAGGACTGCCGCCTCGTCGACTGCAAGGCGCTCGCGGTCTCCTGGGCGCGGGCCCGCTCGTCGCCGTTGTCGGCCCGCCCGTGGGACATGGAGCGCTGCCGGCTCGACCTCGGCACGTTCCGCGACGCCGGAGCCACCGGCTCGCGGTTCTCGTCCTGCTCGCTGCACGAGGTCGACTTCGGCGGGGCGGACCTCCGGCGGGTCGACTTCGCCGGCAGCGACCTCACCGGTGCCACGTTCGCCGGCACCGACCTGCGGGAGGCCTCGCTGCGGGGCGCCCACGGGTACGCGTTCGACCCGGCCGAGAACCGCGTCCGGGGTCTGCGCGTCGACACGGCGACCGCGGGCGGCATCCTGCTCGCCATGGGTCTCGTGGTCGAGGACTGAGCCCGCGCCGCCGCGGCCGCTCGTCGCACCAGTGGCGACGGACGCGTCATCCGGTCGTACGGTGGTCGGCACCAGCTCGTCGACCTCGGAGGTATCCATGACCACGCCCACCGGTTCCGGAAGCATCGCTCGACGTGCCCTCGCGGTGGCGGGCGGCGCCGTGGCGGGCCTGCTCGTCTGGGTGCTCCTCGTGCCGATCGGCGGGATGGACCTGCGTGCCGCCACCGGCGGTGCCGAGCGGGAGATCCCGGCCGCCGCCGTCGTGCTCTCCGCACTGATCGGCGGGCTGCTGGGCTGGGGCATCGCCGAGCTGCTGCAGCGGCGCGCCGGCCGGCCCAAGCGCACCTGGGTCATCCTCACCACCATCCTCGCCGCGCTGTCCTGCGTCAGCCCGTTCGGCGGCGCCGCGGACACCAGCTCGGCACTCGGGCTGGTGCTCATGCACATCGCCGTCGCTCTCGTCGTGATCCCGGGGATCGCCGCCACCCTGCCCGCCACGCGGCCCGGCGCGACCGCCGGGTGAGCGACCGCACGCCCGTCCACCCGCCGGCCCGCGCGGTCGCTGCGGCATACTGGGAGGCGACGTGCTCCGGGATCGGTGCAATTCCGAACCGGCGGTGACAGTCCGCGACCCGGCCGCAGCCAGCGGCCGGTTGACCCGGTGGAACTCCGGGACCGACGGTGAGAGTCCGGATGGTAGGCAGCACGTGTCGCCGGGACGAGCAGTCCCGTCGACGGCCGTCGCGGCGGCGCACGCACGTGCGTCCGCGCTACCGCCATCCGCCCGGAGCCTGACGACCGAGACCGGTTCGAGGCATGAGGGCAGGCCCGATGGACAGCAGCACCGCGCCGATGCAGCGGGCGCTCGACGCCGCGCTGCTCGGCCCGGAGGCCGACCCCAACCCGCGGGTCGGCTGTGCGATCACCGATGACGCGGGCCGGGTCGTCGCTGTCGGCCACCACCGGGGGGCGGGCACCGACCACGCCGAGGTCGACGCCCTGGCCCGGGCGGGCGAGGCCGCACGCGGAGGCACCGCCCACGTGACCCTCGAGCCGTGCGCCCACACCGGGCGCACCGGCCCGTGCACCGACGCCCTGATCGACGCCGGGATCGCCCGGGTCGTGTACGGCGTCGCCGACCCCGACCCGGTGGCCGCCGGGGGCGCAGCCCGGCTCGCGGCGGCCGGGGTGTCGGTCGAGCCGGAGCCCGACGCCGGACGCCGCAGCGCCGCGGAGGACCTGGTCGCGTCGTGGACGTTCGCCCGCCGCCACCTGCGGCCCTGGGTGGTGTGGAAGTCTGCGGTCACCCTCGACGGTCGCTCGGCCGCGGCGGACGGGTCGAGCCGGTGGGTCACCGGCCCCGCTGCCCGGGCCGACGTGCACGGGCTGCGCTCCCGCTGCGGCGCCGTCGTCGTGGGCACCGGCACCGCCCTCGCCGATGACCCGGCCCTGACGGTCCGCGGCCCGGACGGCACCCCGTCCGGCCGCCAGCCGCTGCGGGTCGTCGTCGGCGCCCGGCGGATCCCGCCATCGGCCCGGGTGCTCGACGCCGCAGCCGAGACCGTGCTGCTACCCACCCACGACCCGGCCGAGGTGCTTAGCGTCCTGCACGCACGCGGCGTCCACCGGGCGCTGCTCGAGGGCGGCCCGACCCTGGCGGCGGCGTTCGTGCGGGCCGGCCTCGTCGACGAGGTCGTCGTCTATCTCGCCCCCGCCCTGCTGGGCGCCGGGCCGGCGGCGGTCGGCGACCTCGGCATCCGGTCCATCGCGGATGCCGTCCGCCTCCAGACCGTCGACGTCGCCACGGTGGGTGGCGACGTCCGCGTCACCGCACGTCCCCACCGAAGGAGCTGAGCAGACATGTTCACCGGGATCGTCGAAGAGCTCGGCACGGTCACCGCCGTGGAGGCCGGCGCGGAGTCGGCACGGCTCACCGTGCACGGCCCGCTCGTCACGGGAGACGTCGCACACGGCGCGTCGATCGCGGTCAACGGGGTGTGCCTCACGGTCGTCGAGTCCGGTGCCGAGCGGTTCACCGCCGACGTCATGGCCGAGACGCTGGAGCGCTCCACGCTCGGTGGGTTGCGGCCGGGTGACCGGGTCAACCTCGAGCGCGCGATGGCGGCGTCGTCGCGATTCGGCGGTCATGTCGTC
>JBOFLR010000351.1:0-2268 GCA_051657965.1 Dermatophilaceae bacterium | reverse complement strand
CTCTTCATCCGAGGGTGCTCGGCCCGCGCATCCCCGGCATGCGCGGCGCCTGACCACGCGGCGTCGCGCCCTCGTCGACGGGTGGGGACACTCATGGCCATGACACGCTTCCGGTGACGTCATCGGTGGACAGGAGATGAACACGCTCGTCGCGCAGCAGCTGCGGTGACACCACATTCCCGCCGGGCACGCGGCTTCTCGGCAGGTCCGTGTGATGATGACGGGTGTGCCGCTCGCGACGACCTACGCCGACCGACGCCCGTCGGCGCTGCCGCGCGTGCTGACGGATCTGACCGGGCCCGAGGGAGGGGTGGTGGAGCTGCCGACCGCGGCGGGCTGGACCGGCCGGCGCCGCTACGACCTCGACGACCCGGCGGACGGGCGAGTGTTCTACGAGCGGGTGATCGTCGAGGCTTCCGACGCTGCCACGGTCGCTCGCCTGCTCGACCGGCGGCGTCTTCTCAGGCTGTGGCCCGAGCTGTTCCTGCCAGCACAGGTTCGGGCGAGATGGCAGGAGCGATTCCCCGAGCTGACAGGCGAGCTCGACCACGTCGGCTGATGGACCGCTTCCACGAAAGGCTTGCCAGGACGGGCCCGGACGTGCTCGCCGCACGCGGATTCTGCCTCGCCGGCGGATATGCCGTCCAAGCGCACGGCCTCCTCGACCGTCCCTCCGAGGACGTCGATCTCTTCACCGCGGTGCCGGAGAACTTCTCCGCTGCCGTCCGCGAGGCGGTCGCCGGCTACGGTGCCGACGGGCTGGTGGTGACGGTTCTGGTCGAGAGCACCACCTTTGCCCGGCTGAGCGTCGTGGAGCCGGTCAGTGGCTCGTCGGCGAAGGTCGAGCTTGCGGTGGACTGGCGGGCTCATCTACCCACCGTTCTCGCCGTCGGGCCTGTGCTGAGCCAGGACGATGCGGTCGCGAACAAGATGGCTGCACTGCTCTCGCGGGCCCAGGCACGCGACTACATCGATGTCGACGCGGCCCTCGTCAGCGGTCGGTACTCCCACGACGAGCTGCTCCGCCTGGCTCGTAAGCACGACCCCGGATTCCACGATGCGGCCTTTGTCGACGCGCTCCGTGCGGTGCGGAGACTGCCGGATGCAGAGTTCCTCGCCTACGGGCTGTCGCCGGCGCAGGTCACCGGGCTCGTCGACCGTGTCCTGCGGTGGGCCGACAGCATCTCCGACTCGCCGTCGAGCAGCTGAGCGACGTCTGCGCGGGAACGAGCGACATGTGCGTGGGCATTTGCATAGGCGGTCGGACCCCCGGCGGCTACCTGGCTATCATGGCCAGGTGGAGAGAGCGACGATCTCGCAGCTGAAGAACCAGCTCAGTGCGTACCTCGACAAGGTGCGCGCCGGACAGACCGTGCTCGTCCTCGACCGCGACGTGCCGATCGCTCGGATCGAGCGCCTTGGGGAGGGCGGCGACGACGCGCATCTGGCGAGGCTGGAGCGCTCGGGCCTGGTGACGCGACCGAACGCGCCCATGCCGGTCGACCTGCTGCGCGCACCGGCCACAACCCCGAGACGCAGTGTCGTCGACGCCGTCCTCGAGGAGCGGGCCGACGGCCGGTGAGGCGGTTCTGGGACGCCTCCGCCGTGGTGCCGCTCCTGCTCGTGGAGCCGACCAGCGAGGCCTTGGTCCGCCACGCGACCGACGGCTCCAGCTTCTACGCCTGGTGGGCCACGCCGGTCGAGTGCACCTCCGCGATGGCGCGACGCGAGCGCGAGGGCCTGCTCGCGCCCCCCGACCTTCGGGATGCCGAGGACCGGCTGCATGCGCTCGCCGCCGCCTGGGTCGAGGTACAGCCGACCCCGGCGGTGCGAGCGCTGTCGGTGCGTCTGCTCCACACCCACCCGCTGCGAGCCGCGGACAGCCTGCAGCTGGCCGCCGCGCTCATCGCAGCCGACCAGGCCCTCGACGATCTCGAGTTCGTCTGCCTGGACGCCAGGCTCAGCGACGCCGCGCACCGAGAAGGTCTCCGGCTGGCCGCCGTCGACGGCTGAGCCGACGACCTTCGCTGTCCAGGCCGGTCCCACCCCTCGCGATGGGGACCGGACCGGACCGAGGCGTCACGGCCACGGCCGGTCGGTGCGGGTCGCCGAGTCCCAGTGCCGCGCCACGACGAAGGTGACGGCGGGCGCTGCGCCGGACCGGGGATGACGCCCGGCCGCTACCAGCGGGAGTGCCGCGCCGACCTCGGCGGCCGTCATCCGCACCGCCAGGGTGAGGTGGGGCACCCAGGCGCCGGGCCGGGCGTG
>JBOFLR010000350.1:0-4020 GCA_051657965.1 Dermatophilaceae bacterium | reverse complement strand
CGCACCAACAGCTCGACCTCGGGGACCATGGCCCGGCCGCCCTCGAGCTTGACGGCGTGCGCCATCCCCTCCTTCATGAAGCGGGTCGCCGTGGCCAGGGCCTGCTGCGGGCTGGCCTGGTAGGACCCGAACGGCAGGTCGGCGACCACCATGGCGCGCCGGGCCGCGCTGGTCACGGCGCGCACCAGCGGTACGAGGTGGTCGACGGTCACGGGCACGGTGGTCTCGAACCCGTAGACGTTGTTGCCCGCCGAGTCGCCGACGAGCAGCACCGGGATGCCGGCCTCGTCGAAGATCTCGGCCGTGTACATGTCGTAAGCGGTGAGCATCGCCCACTTCTCGCCGCGCTCCTTCAACTGGAGCAGGTGGGGGACCCGGACACGCCGTTGCGGGGCGGCCTGCGCACCGGTGCCGTACGGTGCGGCGGTCTCGGCGGACGGTGTCGGCTCGCTCATGACCTGATCGTAGGCGTGACGCGGGCGTCATCCCACCTGCTCGAGGTCTCACCCACGCGGGGCGGTCCGTGCGGCAGGATTGCCGTCATGGACCGCCAGCAGGAGTTCGTCCTCCGCACCATCGAAGAGCGCGACATCCGCTTCGTGCGGCTGTGGTTCACCGACGTCCTGGGCACCCTGAAGTCGGTGGCCGTCGCACCGGCCGAGCTCGAGGGCGCCTTCGCCGAGGGTATCGGCTTCGACGGCTCGGTCATCGAGGGGTTCGCTCGCGTCTACGAGGCCGACATGCTCGCCAAGCCCGACCCGGCCACCTTCCAGGTGCTGCCCTGGCGGGGTGAGAACCCCGGCACGGCCCGGATGTTCTGCGACATCACCCTCCCCGACGGCACGCCGAGCATGGCCGACCCCCGCAACGTGCTCCAGCGGGCGCTGGCCCGTGCCTCCGACCTGGGCTTCACCTTCTACACCCACCCGGAGATCGAGTTCTTCCTCTTCGAGCCGGCAACCGCGCCCGGCGCCGCGCCCACACCGATCGACCGGGCGGGTTACTTCGACCACGTGCCGCACGGCAACAGCCACGACTTCCGGCGGGCCGCCATCACCATGCTCGAGACCATGGGCATCTCGGTGGAGTTCAGCCACCACGAGGGCGCGCCCGGGCAGAACGAGATCGACCTGCGCTACGCCGACGCGCTCTCGACCGCCGACAACATCATGACCTTCCGTGCCGTCATCAAGGAGGTCGCGCTGGAGCAGGGCATCCACGCGTCGTTCATGCCCAAGCCGCTCGCCGAGCACCCGGGGTCGGGCATGCACACCCATCTGTCGCTGTTCGAGGGCGACACCAACGCCTTCCACGAGCCCGGCGCTCCATACCAGCTGTCCGTGGTCGGCAGGCAGTTCATCGCCGGCCTGCTACGACACGGGGCCGAGATCACCGCCGTGACCAACCAGTGGGTCAACTCGTACAAGCGGCTGTGGGGCGGGGGAGAGGCTCCGGCGCATCTCACCTGGGGCCACAACAACCGCTCGGCGATGGTGCGGGTGCCGATGTACAAGCCGAACAAGGAGCAGAGCGCCCGGGTCGAGGTGCGCAGCGTCGACAGCGCGTGCAACCCCTACTTGGCGTTCGCCGTGATGCTGTCGGCCGGGCTCACCGGCATCGAGCAGGGCTACGAGCTCCCGGCCGAATCCGAGGACGACGTCTGGAGCCTCACCGACGCCGAGCGGCGCGCCATGGGGGTGACCCCGCTGCCGTCGAGCCTGAGCGAGGCGATCGTGGCCATGGAGTCCAGCGAGCTCGTGGCGCAGACCCTCGGCGAGCACACCTTCGACTTCTTCCTCCGCAACAAGCGGGCCGAGTGGAACGACTACCGCGGCCAGGTCACCGCTTTCGAGCTCGAGCGCTACCTCCAGCTGTGACGACCGTGGGCGGTGCCGGTGGCTCGCGCGCCCGGGCGTCGGTCCCCGCCGAGATCGCCAGGCTCGGCTTCGCCGACCCGCATCGTGCCCTCACGCTGCTCTCCGACCCCGCCGTCGCCGCGCTGGTCGGCGCCCACGACCGCGTCGAGGACGGTGGGCTGGCCGAGGCGGTGGCCGAGGTTCCCGACCCGGACGGTGCGCTCCTCGGCGTGGTCCGACTCATGGAGGTCGCCAACGGCGAGTCCGGTCTCGCCGGCTCGCTCACCACCGTCTTTCAGGCGCCGGGTCCGGCCCGCTCGCGGCTGCTTGCCGTCCTCGGCAGCTCGGCAGCTCTCGCCGACCACCTCGTCGCCCACCCCGAGCAGTGGGCTGCCGTCGTCGACACCGCTCCTCTGGAGACGAGGCAACGGACGGCCCGGCTGGTGGCGGCGGTACGGCATCCGGATGACGTATCGCCCGCCGACGCGCTGCGGGTGGCCTATCGCGAACAGCTGCTCGGCATCGCCGCGCTCGACCTCACGGCGAGCGACCCGCTGACTGCGCTTCGCGACACCGCGGCGGCGTTGGCCGACCTCGCCCAGGCCGCTCTCGAGGCGGCCCTGGTGGTCGCCGCCGACGAGGTGGGTTCGGATGCCGCACGCACCCGTCTCGCGGTGGTCGCGATGGGCAAGACCGGGGGCCGCGAGCTCAACTACCTGTCCGACGTCGACGTCATCTTCGTGGCCGAGCCGGCCGACGGCGTGTCCGAGGAGGAGTCGACCGCGGTCGCCACCGACCTCGCCACCCGGATGATGCGGGTCTGCTCGGCCTCGACCGCGGCGGGCTCGCTGTGGCAAATCGACCCGGCGTTGCGGCCGGAAGGGAGGGCCGGCCCGCTCGTACGTACCGTGGCCAGTCACCGCGCCTACTACGAGCGGTGGGCGAAGACGTGGGAGTTCCAGGCGCTGCTCAAGGCCCGCCCGGTCGCGGGCGACCACGAGGTGGGGCAGGCGTACTGCGACGCCGTCCAGCCGATGGTGTGGCAGGCGTCGACCCGGGAGAACTTCGTCGACGACGTCCAGGCGATGCGCCGCCGCGTCGAGCAGCACCTCCCGGCGGCCGAGGCGGGTCGCCAGTTGAAGCTCGGTCCGGGCGGGCTGCGCGACGTCGAGTTCTCCGTGCAGCTGCTCCAACTCGTGCACGGCCGTGCCGACGAGACGCTGCGAGGTGCCTCGACGCTCGACGCGCTCGAGGCGCTGGCCGCGGGCGGGTACGTCGGCCGCGAGGATGCCGCGGTGCTGGACGACGCGTACCGGTACCTCCGCGTGCTCGAGCACCGCATCCAGCTGTACCGGCTGCGTCGCACCCACCTGATGCCCACCGCGGACGCCGACCTGCGCCGTCTCGGACGAGCACTCGGTCATCGCGCGGCGCCGGCCGAGACGGTGGTCGACCAGTGGCGGGCGCGGCAGCGCGAGGTGCGCCGGCTGCACGAGCGGATCTTCTACCGGCCGCTTCTCTCGGCGGTCGCGCGGCTGCCCGACCAGCATGTGCGGCTCACTCCGAGTGCAGCACGAGAACGCCTGGCGGCGTTGGGTTTTCGCGACCCTCAGGGGGCGCTGCGGCACCTCGAGGCGCTCACCTCCGGCGTCAGCCGACGGGCGGCGATCCAGCGGCAGCTGCTCCCGGTGATGCTCGGATGGTTCGCCGACGAGGCCGACCCGGATGCCGGTCTCCTCGCCTTCCGCACCATCAGCGAAGAGCTGGGCTCCACCCACTGGTACCTGAGGTTGCTGCGCGACGAGGGATCCGCCGCGGAGCGGCTCGCCCACACCCTCGCCCGCAGCCGTTTCGCCGCCGACCTGCTCGCGCAGGCACCCGAGAGCGTCCGGTTCCTCGGCGACTCGGCGGGTCTGCTGCCGCGTCCGCGCGAGGAGCTGCTGCGCCGGATGGGTGCGGCCGCCGGACGGAAGGACGACGCCGAGTCTGCAGTCCTGGCTGCTCGCGCCATCCGACGCTCCGAGCTGTTCCGGGTCGCGGTCGCCGACCTGTTCGGCGTGATCACCCAGGGCGAGGTCGGGCAGGCGATGGCCGACCTCACCTCCGCGCTGCTCGACGTCGCGCTCGAGGCGTGCGTCCGCGACATCGCGGCTCGAGGCGGGGA
>JBOFLR010000349.1:0-7523 GCA_051657965.1 Dermatophilaceae bacterium | reverse complement strand
GTCAAGCACGTCATGCACGACAACACCGCCGTCACCGAAAAGCCGTGGCACCGAACGATCTTCACCCTGCCCGGATGACGCATCCGCCGCTCGTGGCTTCAGGTGTCGAGCGGTGGGATGACGCCGGCGCCACACTGCTGCGGTCGTCAGCCGGGCAGCTCGGGAACCGTCACGGTGACCACCGTGCACCGGAGCGGTGCCCCGGAGCGCTCTAGTCGAGCGTCGGCGGTCAGCAGCGTCGTGCCATGGCGTTCGGCCGCGGCGACGTAGACCCCGTCGGCGTACCTCAGCGAAGAGCGCGACAGCTCCCACGCCCGATGCACGTCGCTCCACGGCGTGGCCTCGACGCGGATGCCGTACTCCTCTGCCTCCTGCAGGGCCAGCGGTATCTCGGCAGCGACAAAGGGATGTCCCGGCCGATTCGCGGCCGCCCGCAGACCCGACATCACCTCGACCGCCAACAGCCCTGGCGCGATCAACGGCTCGGACGGCGGTTGCGCGGCGAGGGCCTCTCGAGCGGCCTCACCGCGGGCTCCCGGATCGCACACCGCGTCGATGACGACGGAGGCGTCGACGATCACCGCGGCCGTCGACCGTCGACCTCGCCGGCCCGTTCGCGGAGATCGACATCGATGTCGTCGAGCACTGCACGCCGTTCCTCGTCGGGCACGACGCGAGAGCCGTGGAGCCGCTGTCTCGTCCGTTCCAGCGCACCCTGGCGGCGGAGGTAGGTGGCATGGGACTGGACGGCCTCGCGCAGGTACCGCTGCAGCGACAGACCCCGGTCGGCAGCCGCGGACCGGATGAGGTCGATGTCGTCATCCGGCACGTCGCGGATCAGAACGGTGCTCACGGTGTCCATGCTATCTCCGGTGATAGCAGTGCGCTGGTGTCAGCGCCGACATCGGGCCCGGTCCCACGGCGCAAGCCCGACCACCCACGCCGGCCGTGTCGGGGTGGGCGTCATCCGGTGGCGACGAACTCGAGCATCGCCTCGAGCGAGGGCCCGACCAGCGCGCGGAAACGGCCGCCGAGGACGGCGCCGAACAGCACCGAGAACGGGCCCGTGAAGGCCACCTCGTGGCGCACTCGGTCGCCGCCCTCGACCAGGTGACGGGTGAGCACCAGTCGGGCGCCCGGCAGTGAGAAGGTGACGACCACCAGCGCGCGGCGCTCGTCGACCGTGGTGACGACGAAGGGCAGCACGCGACCATTCAGATCGACGATCTCGCCGCGTGCACCGGCGACGAACGCGGCATCGACGAGACGGGCACGTCGCAGACCCTGATCCCAGTGCTCCCACGTGGCTGGATCGGTCCAGGCCCGCCACACCCGGTCCTGACCGTTCGGCGGCGCCGGCGCCTCGGCCCAGAAGCGTCGCCGGGTGCCGCTGGTCGTGGCCTTCATGCCGCGTCCTTCCCAACCGCGGACAGGCGTCGCGGTACGAGCGGGTCGTGGGACGGGAAGATGACGCCCCGATCCTGCAGGATGCCCTGGAGCCGGCGTACTGCGCGGAGGTCGGTGTGGATGCCGGCGGTGGGAGCCGAGGCGTCCATGCCGGCAGCGGTGAAACAGGTGTCCCCGGTGAACCACAGGTCGGCCTGGTCGGTCGTCAGTCGCACGGTCACGGACCCCGGCGTGTGGCCGGGCGTGTGGACGGCGACGAGCGATCCGTCGCCGAGAAGATCCACGGCCGGTCTCGGGTCGTGCTCGCCATCCAGCACGAGCGGCTCGCCCTCGATGTCGATGTACCGGATCCGGGTCGCGGCGGTGCGCCATCGCCAGTGCTCCGCACCCACCGTCGCCGCTGCCCGGTCCTCGGCATCCGTCGTCCAGACGTCCGATCCCTCGAATGCCGGGACTCCTCCGGTGTGGTCGATGTGCTGGTGGGTCAGCACGACTCCGGTGACCGCCGTGGGCGCGAGGCCGAGCGAGGTCATTCGCTCGGAGAGTGATCCGCCACGGCCGAGTTCCAGGCGGAGGAAGCTCTGCACCAGTCGTCGCGCCCGTTGGCGCTCGCCCCAGGTGGACGGGTCGTTGTAGCCGGGATCTACGCCGGTGTCGACCACCGTCAGGGCGCCCGCGCGCTCGATGACATAGGTCCATACCGGCATCGGGGCGACGAACCGCGGATCGGCGAGGATCGCCAGGAACCGCAGGACGAACGGCGTGCGCTCGGGAAGAAGCCCGCAGGCATGCGCCTGCTTGATCGTCACGATCCCGCACCGGATCGCGTGCACGGTGACCGGCTCGCCGGAGATCGTCAGCCGTGCCTGGGCGTACTCGTCGTCCGTCGCGTCCGACGTGTGTTGAACGTTGTTTAGCATGCTCGGATGGTGGCAGGGCTCGGTGCGTTCTGTCAACCTCTCCACGTGACTCGTCGGCCTGGGCAGCACCACGGAGATCTCAGGCCGGCGCTCGTGGCGGCTGCGGTCGAGCTCCTCGAGAACGCCGGCACGGACGCGCTGACGTTGCGCGAGGTCGCCCGCCGCGCCGGGGTCTCCCCCGGCGCCCCCTACCACCACTTCGCCGACAAGGCCGCCATCCTGTCCGCGGTCGCCACCGACGGGTTCCGTCGCCTGGGCGAGGAGCAGGCCGCGGTGCGGGCGCGGGACCCGCTGGACCGCGTCGAGGCCCTGACCGGTGCGTACGTACGGTTTGCGATCGCGCACCGTGCTCACTACAGCGTCATGTTCGCGGCCCTGCACGCCTCACCTGGCCAGGAACCGAGCACCCCCTCCGCGGCAGCGTCCACCGGCCCGGATGTCGACCTGGTCGCCGCAGCATTCGACACCTTCGACACGCTCGTCGAGGCGGTCGCCGCGGTCGACCCGCTCCGCGACGCCACGGAGACGCGGCGCCGGGCCCTCCTCGTCTGGGCGCAAGCGCACGGGACGGTGGGCATCGCCGATGCGGCACGGCGTCTCGACGACCGATACGACGCCGGTACGCTCGCCGCCGACGCCGGACGCGCCGCCCGGGCCCTGCTCGCCGCTCGGGCACCCGACCCGACCCACCGGCGAGGATAGGCTCGGCGTCATCCGGCCGGCCGTGCCTGAGAACCACCGCGAGCGACCCGAGGAAGAACCGCGATGACGACGTTCCCGACTCCTGACATCACCCCCGACCCGGAGCGCGGGGCACAGGTGGCGCGCGACGACCGCGCCCACGTCTTCCACTCGTGGTCGGCCCAGGCGCTCATCGCCCCGCTCCCGATCGCGGGTGCGTCAGGCAGCCACTTCTGGGACTTCGACGGCAACCGCTACCTCGACTTCTCCAGCCAGCTCGTCAACGTCAACATCGGCTACCAGCACCCGAAGCTGGTGGCCGCCATCCAGGAGGCCGCCGCGCGGCAGTGCACCATCGCCCCGAGCTTCGCCGACGAGTCCCGTTCGGAGGCAGCCAGACTCATCGCCGAGCGGGCACCCGAGAAGTTGAACAAGGTGTTCTTCACCAACGGCGGTGCCGAGGCGACCGAGAATGCGATGCGGATGGCGCGCCTGCACACCGGGCGACACAAGGTGCTCGCGACATACCGCAGCTACCACGGCGCGACGGCCGGCTCCATCACGGCCACCGGCGACCCACGCCGCTGGCCGAACGAGCCGGGGATGCCGGGCATCGTGCACTTCTGGGGCCCGTACCCGTACCGCTCCGCGTTCCACGCGAGCACGCCCGAGGAGGAGGGCGAGCGCGCCCTGCAGCACCTGCGCGACACGATCATGGTCGAGGGGCCGCAGACCATCGCGGCCGTCATGCTCGAGACCGTCGTCGGCACCAACGGCATCCTCGTGCCGCCGCCGGGCTACCTCGCCGGTGTGCGCGAGATCTGCGACGAGCACGGCATCCTCTGGATCGCCGACGAGGTCATGTCCGGGTTCGGCCGCTGCGGCGAGTGGTTCGCCGTCGACCACTGGGGGCTCGCCCCGGACCTGATCTGCTTCGCCAAGGGCGTCAACTCCGGGTACGTGCCGCTCGGCGGTGTGGTCATCTCGGATGACGTCGCCGCCACCTTCGAGGAGCGCCCCTTCCCCGGCGGCCTCACCTACTCCGGCCATCCGCTCGCCTGCGCGTCGGCCGTCGCGAGCATCCGGATCTTCGAGGAGGAGGGCGTCCTCGAGAATGTCCGCAAGGTGAGCGACACCGTCATCGCACCGCGCCTCGCCGAGGTCGCCGAGCGGCATCCGGTCGTCGGAGAGGTACGCGGACTCGGGTTCTTCTGGGCGGTCGAGCTGGTACGCGACCGCACCACGCGCGAGCCGCTCGTGCCGTACAACGCGAGCGGCGCGGCCGCCGCGCCGATGGCCGAGCTGATGGCGGCGTGCAAGGCCGAGGGGCTGTGGCCGTTCGTGCACTTCAACCGCACCCACGTCGTGCCGCCGTGCACGACCACCGCCGACGAGATGGCCGACGGTCTCGACCGGCTCGACCGTGCCCTGTCGGCCGTGGACCACCACGCCGGCTGAGCCGTGGAGCCTGCAGCGCCTTCGGGGCGGCGAGACTCTCAAGGTTTACAGATTAGGTTCGGAATGGAACATTAGCTGTGTGACATCGGATCGAGATCTCATGAGCACCGGAGAGGTGGCGAGCACTCTCGGCGTCACCGTCCAGCAGGTTCGGAGGCTGACGGAGTCCGGTGAACTGACTCGGCTCGCGAGGGGCCTGATCGACCGCGACTCCGTGGAGCGCTACGTCGCAGAGCGCCGAGGCAGTCGCACCCGAGTGTGGGCCGAGCACACTGCCTGGGGCGCAGTCGGAATGCTCTCGGGAGTGGTCACGGATTGGCTCGGCCCGACTCAGGCTTCGCGTGTGCGTCGACGGTTGCGGGAGATCACCGATCCCGCGGACCTCGTGACGCTGACCCGTGACCGCGCGACCGCGCGTGTCTACACCGGCCACCCCTCGGCGCGCGGGCGGCTGCGCGGGCAGCTCGTCGCCACGGATCCTTTCGACCTCGGCCTCGTCGGCTTGCCGTCCGATGATTTGGACGGGTACCTGGCGGCCGGCAAGCTCGAGTCCACGGTGCGGTTCTTCGGCCTGGTCGCCGACCCTGTGGGAGACATCACCATCCGCGCGACCACGTTCGCCATCAACATCATCGATGACCTGGCCACGCAGAACACCGTGCTCGCTGCTCTCGATGCAGCCACCTCCCGGGACCCCCGCGAACGGGGGGTCGGCGAGCGCATCCTCGCTGACGCTCTCGAGCGGTACCGCCGATGACGCCACCTTCCAACGATTCGCTCGCCGATCGCCGACGCCCGACCGTCGATGTCACCTCGGCACCCGGCGGCTGGCCGCCACCCTGGCCCAACGTCGCGGAACTCACCGACGCCCTGCCGGCTGGCACGTGGACGCTCGTGGGTGGGCTGATGACCCAGCTCCACGCCATCCATCACGGGCTCGGGGTGGTGCGTCCGACGAACGACGTCGACATCGTCCTGCACATCGAGACCAGTCGTGGCGTACCGGACGCGACCGCCACAGCCCTGGAGCAGCTGGGCTATCGGCTCCAAGTTGCGGTCGACCCACGCAACAACACCGCTCACCGGTTCGAACGCGACGACGGCACAGTCGACATCATCACCGAAGCGGCGGACAACGACGTGGTCGACGTCCTCGTGTCCGATCACGCCGCCCCGAAAGTCGTCGAACGGCTCCGCGGCCGAGACATGGTCCGTATCGAGGGTGGCACCCAGGCCCCCCGCCGTACCATCAACGCCCGTCTGGAGATCACATCCGGTAGGACGACATCCATCTCCGTTCCCAGCGCCTTCGGTGCGCTCATTCTGAAAGCAGCTGCATTCGTCGCCGACAGTCGTGATCGCGATCGTCACCTCTTCGACGCGACCGCGCTACTCGCGTGTATCGACGACCCGTTCGCGGAGCGCGAGGGCTTTGCAGGTTCCGACCGTCGCCGTCTCAACGCCCTGTCCGAAGCGCTCTCGGACGAACATCGTGCGTGGCAGCAGCTGACCGCCACGCACCGCGCCACCGCTCGCGCTGCACTACGCGTTCTCGCGTCACCGTTCGGCTCGGCACTGCACGGCGAACCCTGACCACTCAGGATCTTCGTGTACGTCAACCGTACCCACGTCGTCCCACCGTGCACGACGACCGCCGACGAGATGGCCGACGGTCTCGACCGGCTCGATCGAGCCCTGTCGGCCGTGGACCACCACGCCGGCTGAGCCGTGGAGCCCGTGCTCGTGCCGACCACCGGGAGCAGCCTGGCGTCAGCGTGCTACTCGCCGGGAACGTGCCAGCGCAAGCCGGGGAACCGGGCGAAGTCGCGGTCCCTGGAGTACCACGTCGCCCCGGCCTCGATCGCCAGCGCGGCATGCGCCGCGTCGCTCACGAGATTCCCTCGAGCATCGACGGCGAGGCACATCCGCTCGAACTCGCGCGGGAACAGTGAACCGGCGACGACCCGAGCCGTGCCCTCGTCGTCGAGCAGCGACCGCACGTGTCGGATGGCCTCATCCGTCGGGGTCGGCAGGTCGAAGACTCGCGGATGCGTCACGATGCGCACGTAGCCCGACAGCACGGCATCGGTCAGGCCGACCGGCTCGAGGTCCGAGACGGCATCGGCGAGCCAGGATGACATCGCCCGGTGGTGGGGCGCGTCGGCCCGGTAGGCACCGACCAGCACGTCGACGTCGGGCATCCTCACCGGGAGAGGTCCGCCTCGTCCATGAGGTCGAGCAGCGCCGAACCGTCGTCCAGATCCACACCGGGCCGTGTCCCGGTCCCCTCGAATGGCGTGACGACGAAGCGATGCCGTCGCGCGGACGACGTATCGAGGCGAGCACGCACGGCATCCTCCAGCTCGGCCGTCACCGTGCGTCCCCGTTCACGAGCCCGGTCGCGCAGACGCGCATAGAGCTCGTCGGGCAAGTTGATCGTGGTCCGCATATGCTCAAGCATACCGAGGCAGACAGCGCCGCGCGGCCGCGTCCGTCGTCGCGGCACTCGATCAGGCGGCCAGGGCGGCGACGGAGCGGCCGACAGCGACCACAACCGTCAACACCACGCCGGCAAGATCAGCTGCTGACGCTCGTGCCGGCGGCACACGAGAAGCGGCCGGATGACGCCGGCGCGGCTCAGGAGGCCGCGTCCGCCCGCGCGCGGGTGGGCAGGTCGACACCGCACTCCTGAGCCGCGGCCTCGGCGTCGGCGCGGAGCTGCTCGCGCTCGGCATCCGACATCCGGCCGACCGGGCGGGTCAGGTCGGCATCGCGGAGACACTGCCGCTGCTCCTCGGTGAGGCCCTTCCACCAGGCGCGCACCTGGTGACGCCCGGCCGCCGCGTCGCTGCGCGCACCGGCGCGCGCGGCATCCGGGGTGGTCGATTCAGCAGGCAGAGCCGCCTCGACGGCAGCGGGCGTCGCCGCGGTGGCGAACTCGCCGGTCGCGACGATGCCGGTGGTGGCGATGGCGCCGACCGTGGCGGCAAGGACGACAGCGGTGGAAAGACGTGACATGGGGACTCCTCGTTCGAGCCGGGACTTTCCGCAGGCGGG